>CAVAII010000120.1:0-8603 GCA_963588535.1 Erysipelotrichaceae bacterium
ATCAGTAGTTATTAAAATATTATCAGTACTTATCAAAATATTATCAGTACTTATCAAAATATTATCAGTACTTATTTTGAGAGGGGGTGTAGAAAGGGTGAAAAGGGGGGAGTTTAGAGACAGTTAAAGTGAAAAACGAAAAAGGGCGATAGGGAAAATAGAACATTTTTGAGAGAGGGGATTTTGGGGAGTGGCAAAACGCTGAAATATTCTGCCAGTTTATCAGAATAAAGTGGCACTTTATCCGAATAATCTGACAGATTATTTTGATAAAACGGCACTTTATTGAGACGTTATCAATCAAGGAGTTATAAAGGTAAAAATGAGTGTTCGGAGGTAAAGTGGTTGTTAGTCCAAAAATAGAGGATAGGGAAAATAGAACATTTTTGAAATGTTAAAAAAATGAGGTAACTAAGAAGTTATCTCATATAAGGTTTTTAAGAAAATGAAGTAAGGGGAGAGAGGGTGAAAAACATTAACTCTCTTTATCTTCACTCAAGCGAATCAAACAAAATATTGCGTAGTTGATAATATCCGAATAATTAGCCTCAACACCTTCCGAGACAAGTGTTTTGCCCTTGTTGTCTTCTATTTGTTTAAGGCGGAGAATCTTTTGCAAAATCAAATCAGTCATACTACTTGTACGCATATCTCGCCAAGCCTCGCCGTAGTCGTGGTTCTTTTTTAACATCAAATCTTTGGTCTGTGTGGCATATTTATCATACATCTCCTCAACTTTTGAGTACGATAACTCAATATTATAATCCTCTCCAAGTTCGCATTGTATTAACGCCATAAGACCATAATTGATGATGGCAACAAATTCGTTCTCTGATTTTTCGCCTACTAAATTGACCCCACTTTCTTGAATGGAACGGATTCTTTTTGCTTTGATAAATATTTGGTCAGTAAGAGATTCCAAACGTAGTATTCTCCATGAAGTGCCATAATCTTGCATCTTCTTAATGAATAAATCTCTACATTTTTTTATAATATTATCGTATTGAATAGATGTATTTGCCATAAAAGTATTATTTTTGCACAAAATTTCAAAACTTATAAAAGTATGTTTTCGAATTGCAAAGATACGAATTTTTCGGTTGCTAAGACAATTTTGATTCAAAAAAAGTTGTACTGCTTAGACACTCCCAAGGTAATGGGGATTGTTAATCTTACCGACGATTCTTTTTTTGATGGAGGCAAATACAATACTTTGGATAACGCTATTAGAAGGGTAGAACAGATTGTTAGTGAGGGTGTTGATATAATAGACTTAGGTGCATGCTCTACTCGTCCGGGTGCTACGTTGGTTAGTAAGCAAGAGGAGGTAGCAAGGCTTAAACCGGTCTTAAAGGAGGTAAAGAAACGCTATCCTGAGGTGCCTGTAAGTGTGGATACAGTCTGGGGAGATGTAGTAGCGGCTTTGGCAGAGGAAGGTTTGGATATTGTAAATGATATCTCGGGCGGGCAATTCGATGATACACTGTTTGATATGGTGGCGAAATATCATCTACCTTATATATTAATGCACACGAATACGACTCCGGACAAGATGCAAAAGGAGATACATTACGATAACTTGTCTTTGGATATGTGTAAGTATTTCTCGCAGAAAATTAGTGTCTTACAAGACAAAGGCGTTGAGGATATTATCTTAGATTTGGGCTTTGGATTTGGTAAGACTATGGAGATGAATTATTATTTACTATCTCATCAGAAGGATTTTTCGTTGTTCTCTTTGCCGATACTGACGGGTATTTCAAGGAAGAGTATGATATACAAACCGCTTGGGATTACTCCGCAAGATGCACTATGTGGGACAACGTTTTTGCATGCTTTTGCGTTAGAGAATGGGGCAGATATATTAAGGGTGCATGATGTTAAGGTGGCAAAAGATTGTATTAAATTATTTGAAATATATAAAAATAACTCATTATGATACTATTAGATATAGCACAGAGTCTTCCGTCTTTTACGTTGATAGATTTTATTGACGTATTCTTAGTTGCGTTGTTGTTGTTCTTTATTTTCAAGATGATAAAGGGAACTAATGCGATAAGTATCGTTGTTGGTTTCTTTATCTTGTATGTTATTTGGAAAATAGTTAATGTCTTGGGAATGCGAATAATGAGTGAGATATTAGGACAGTTTATCTCACTTGGATTGATGGCCTTGATAGTTATTTTCCAACCGGAGATAAGGAGGTTTTTGGTTGTTATTGGTTCGAGGTTGTTTGAGCAGAAGGGGAAGAAATTCTTTTTCTGGAAGACGGTTAATAAGACTGAGAATCTAAATGTTAATGCTATTGTTCAGGCTTGTACGCACCTCTCGCAGAGTTATACAGGGGCGTTGATGATATTTTGCAATGCTAACAAATTGGAGGCTATTGTTCAGACGGGAGAAGTCTTTAAGAGTGAGTTATCAAGCCAACTTATTGAGACTATATTCTTTAAGAACACTCCTTTGCACGATGGGGCGTTGATAATAGATGGTGGAATGATACGTGCAGCAAGGTGTATCTTGCCTGTATCACACGCTACTAATATACCTTTGTCTATGGGTCTAAGGCATCGTTCGGCTTTGGGAATAACGGAGAATACGGACGCTATTGCTGTGGTTGTCTCCGAGCAGACAGGACAGATCTCCATAGCAGAAGGAGGGCTTATAAGACAAGGTATAACGACTACGTATTTGCAATCATTCTTGGAAAGGAAGTTTAATAGTCCAAAGATAGAGACGACAGATAATGTAGCAAAGAAATAAAAAAGGCTATCAATCGAATATTTTCTGATAGAAATTAACGTTGTAGTACTTATTTCTGTGCTTTATGTAGTCTTTTAGTGTTGCCGTAAGGGCGTAATTAGAAGAGAAGAATAGATTGTTGGAGGCTTTGTTTGGCTCACTTACAAAGGCGTATAGTTGGTGCATAGATAATATATTGTAGGCGTAGTCTTCTAATTTCTGTAGGGCTTGTTTGGCAAAGCCGTTACCTCTATATTCTTTGGCTAAATATATACCTATGGCACTTTTTTGATTAATAAAATCCATATCATATAAATCTATACAGCCTATTGCGGTGTTGTTTAGGTCAATCATTAGACGCAGTTGTTCGGTTTTGGTAATATCTGTGTTTTGAATACTAAGTACATATTCTTCTATTGTACACAAAGGAAGGAAACGTTTTGCTATGCCGACAGAGAGGCTATCCATATCATTTTCATAGATATACAATTTGGCGATATCTTCTTGTTCTACTGCTCTTAAAGTTATAGTATCCATAATATTATAGAAATTTTGTGCAAAATTAATATATTTTTTTATTGTCATATCAATAAATTGAAGTATTTTTGCAAAACGATTTTTAAGAGTTTTTTAAACAGAGAAATAGCAAAATAAAGTAATGAAAAAACTATCAGAAATAATAGCAGCAGCAGAGGCAAAAGGTAAGAAAACACTTGTTGCTGCCTACGCAAACGACGCTCACACATTAGGAGCAACATCAAAAGCCATAGATGAAGGTATAGTAGACGTTATATTAGTTGGTGATAAAGCCACTATCGAGGCTACTTGCAAACAAGAAGGTATAGACATCAATAAGTACAAAGAGATTGTACAAGAGGCAGACGAGGCAACAGCAGCAAAGAAAGCCGTTAGTTTAATTAACGAAGGTAAGGGTCAAATACTTATGAAAGGTCTTTGCTCTACTGATAAATACATGCGTGCTATCTTGAACAAAGAGAATGGTTTGATGCCAGCAGGCAAACCGGTGTTATCTCACGTATCTGTTTTCGAGGTTCCTGCATATCATAAATTGTTGATAACTTCGGACGTTGCCGTAATACCAGCACCAGATTTCAAACAAAAGAAAGCAATAGTTAGTTACGTTATAAATACTGCACATTCTCTTGGAATAGAGTGTCCAAAGGTTGCTATGATTGCCGCTACAGAGCAGATGTTAGAGGGAATGCAAGCATGCGTTGATGCAGCGTTGATAACAATGATGAACCGTAGAGGTCAGATCAAAGGTGCTATCGTTGACGGACCATTGGCTATGGACGTAGCAATAGACAAAGAGTCTGCACAGATTAAGAAGATTAATAGCGAAGTAGCAGGTGATGCAGATTGTTTAGTATGGCCAGCAATAGAGCCAGGTAATGTATTCTACAAGACAGCAACTAAGTTTGCAGGTGCAGAGTTAGCAGCAATGGTAGTAGGTGCAAAAGTACCTTGTATCTTATCTTCAAGAGGAGACTCTATTCAAACTAAGACTTATTCAATAGCATTGGCTTGTTTGAACGTTAAATAATAACAAAACAAAGATAAGTAAGGAATGTGTATGTATTAAGGAGGTTCTTTAAGGCATATACATTCTTTTTTTTATTGCAATTATAGTTGCAAATAATAAAAATCATAGAAAAATGGATAACTGGGCAGAAGGTTTGAGCGAGGTTGCTATCACCGTAACGGACGAAAATGGTAAGTTTATAGATATGAACAAATGTTCTAAGATAGTTAACCTAAAAGATACTTCTAAGACTGTTGTAGGTAAGGATATTAGTGAGTGCCATACACAGAGAAGTAATGATATTATCAAACATATAGTAGAGAGTCGCACCCCTAATGTGTATACTATCACCAAAAAGGGTAGAAAGAAACTAATCTATCAATCTCCATGGTTCAAAGAGGATAATAGTTTCGGTGGATTGGTGGAGATTTCTATTTTCTTACCTGATAATATTCCTCATTTCGATAGAGATGCTAAGAAAGAGGAATAGTAGGAGAGATGATAGGAGAAAAGAATTGATAGATAAGAGAGTAGAGAGTTTAAGTAAAGTAGTTTAGTAGCAAGGTAGGAATATGAATGTCTATAAACTTTTGAAGGTTAATAGAATGATTAAGTCCTCACGGTTGAAACTTGTGGGGATATTGTTGTTGCATCTGTTTAGAAGGAGATATATCGGCGTATTCTTTGATCCTATCTTGGCATGTAACCTACGTTGTCAGATGTGTCATTACTCTAATGAGGAGAAAAGAAAGGCTATACATGGTTCTTTTAAAGACAAATACGAGACTGATAAGATTGATTTAATAGCAAAGAAATTCTTTCCATACGCTCTTAAAGTTCAGATAGGGTGTGCAGCAGAGCCGACAATGGATAGCCGATCTACCTTGAAGACAGTACAATTGGCCAAACAATACAAAGTACCTTACATCTCACTTACTTCTAATGCTAATCTATTGAATGAAGATATATTACGAGAGTTAATTAAAGCAGGTTTGCAGGAGATAACTATCTCGATGCATGGCGTAAAACAATCAACGTATGAATGGTTGATGGAGGGAGGTAACTACAATAAGTTATTGGAAGCCTTAGACAAAATAACCTTATTAAAGAAACATTATAAAGAGAGGGAGAATAGGGATTTTGTTCTTAGAATCAACTACACTATTAACGAAGATAATTGCGAAGAGTTAGGGGAGTTTTTCTCTGTGTTTGGTAAATATTCTATTGATATACTGCAATTAAGACCTATTCAAAGACTTGCCGATAGTAAGTATAATAACTTTTCTTGGAAACATATTATTTCTTCTTACGACCACACTATTGGTTTTCTAAGAGAGGAATGTCAGAAAAGGAATATTACTATTATAGCACCCACTAAAGAAGATTTAGAAAAGACTATAAATAACGAGAGTATCGTAGTGGATTACACATACATATATATTTCACCTCAAGTAACGATGGAGGAAGGTTTTTCACTACAAAACGATGGATTTCATACTTATCGCCGTACTCATGGTTTCTATAAAAACATTCTTAAACGTATCTTTACTAAAAACTTAAATTCTTCACTCAAAACTAAACTCAACTACGAAATTAACTAAAAAAGTTTGTTTGGTATCGTTTTTTTTACTAACTTTGCAACTTCTTATAATAGAAAAGAAAATAAAATATAAAGATACTTATAAGACTTATAAGTAATCTGTTACAACAATAAAAAAGGAATAAAAAACATTAATGGAAAGTAAGTTAGGTATAGACTTTAACAAAGTAAAACAAGGTAAGAATTACGCAAAGAAAATATCTGATGAAGTAGAACAATTTGCGTCTAATTATTCTACGGTTACTTGTGAGAGAACTATTTGCAGATTATTAGGTATAGATGGAGTTAATAGTGATGGCGTTCCATTGCCTAATGTTGTTGTCGATGAGATTAAGGACAAAGGTTTGATTAATGATGGTGTTATGTTTATTATGGGTAATGCCGTTAAACAAACCTCTCTTACTCCTCAGCAAATAGCAGAGCAGATAGCAGAAGGTAAATTGGATATCACTAAGTTATCTAGAACAGATAGTAACGAGGCAAGAAAGAGTTTGCAACCTTTTATAGATGCTTCACTCAAACGTATAATAGATAGAAGAAGAAAACGTGAGCATTATATAGACACTATCGGCGAAGGTCCAAAACCTTACCTATATATAATAGTAGCAACAGGTAATATTTACGAAGACGTTGTACAGGCACAAGCAGGTGCAAGACAGGGTGCTGATATTATAGCCGTTATACGTACTACGGGTCAGTCTCTTTTGGATTATGTGCCATACGGTGCAACGACAGAAGGATTTGGTGGTACCTTTGCAACGCAAGAGAACTTCCGTATTATGCGTAAAGCCTTAGACGAGGTCGGCGAAGAAGTTGGCAGATATATTCGTCTATGTAACTATTGTTCAGGACTATGTATGCCAGAGATAGCTGCTATGGGTGCTTTGGAAGGTTTGGATGTTATGCTTAACGATGCTTTGTATGGTATCTTGTTTAGAGATATCAATATGAAACGTACTTTGATCGACCAATTCTTTTCTCGTATCATCAATGGTTACGCAGGTATCATAATCAACACAGGTGAGGATAACTACCTCACAACTGCTGACGCTTTCGATCAAGCACACACCGTTTTGGCTTCTGACTTTATTAACGAGCAGTTGGCTTTCGCTGCCGGTATGCCAGAAGAGCAAATGGGTCTTGGTCACGCCTTTGAGATGGATCCTCAATTGGAAGATGGTTTCTTATATGAATTAGCACAGGCAGAACTAATTAGAGAGATTTTCCCTAATGCCCCTATCAAATATATGCCACCTACTAAGTTTATGACAGGTAATATTTTTAGAGGTCAAATTCAGGACGCTTTGTTCAATGAAATCGGTATTATGACACATCAAGGTCTTCAACTATTAGGTATGATGACCGAGGCAATTCATACACCTTTTATGTCCGATAGATATATAAGTATAGAGAACGCAAGATATATCTTCAACAATATGAAACACTTTGGCGATGATATCCAATTCAAAGAGAATGGTATCATACAAAACAGAGCCAAGAAGGTGTTGGATGACGCTGTTGATTTATTAGAGAAGATGCAGACCGAAGGTTTGTTCTCTGCTTTGGAGAAAGGTATCTTTGCTGATATCAAACGTCCAAGAGATGGTGGCAAAGGTTTGGCTGGTGTGTTCGAGAAATCAAGTAATTATTACAATCCATTTATAGAATTAATGAAAGGTAAAGGAGGAAGAGACTAATGAGTGCAGGATTATATTCAACCGAGAAAAGAGATTTTGATACCAATTTGGATTTAACGAAAGTTAAGCCATACGGTGATACAATGAACGATGGTAAGGTTCAATTGAGTTTTACCCTTCCTGTACCTTGCAACGATGAAGGTATTGAGGCTGCAAAACAATTAATAAAGAAGATGGGCTTTGAAAATCCTTTGGTTGTCTATTATAAAGAATTGACAAAGGGATTTACGTTCTTCAACTGCTATGGATCTACTATTCACACAGTCGATTATACTTCTATTCACGTTCCTAAGGTCGAGAGTCACGTGATGGATATGCCTACGACCGACCAATATATTAAGGATTATATAGGTAGAAAAATTGTCGTTGTTGGTGCTTCCACTGGTACGGATGCTCATACAGTTGGTATCGATGCTATAATGAATATGAAAGGTTACGCAGGTCACTATGGTTTAGAGCGTTATGAGATGATAGAGGCTTTGAATATGGGTTCACAAGTACCTAATGAGGAGTTTATCGCTAAGGCTATTGAGATGAAAGCAGATGCTTTGTTGGTATCACAGACAGTAACGCAGAAAGATGTACATATCAAGAACTTAACCGAGTTAGTTGAGATGTTAGAGGCAGAAGGTCTTAGAGACAAAGTAATCTTGTGCTGTGGCGGAGCGAGAATTACTCACGAGTTAGCCAAAGAGTTGGGTTACGATGCAGGATTTGGTATGAATACATACGCAGATGACGTTGCTTCGTTTATCGTTGAGGAGATGGCTAAGCGAATGGGAACGGCTCCAAAGAAAGCAGAATAAACAAGAAAAACTTTCTACTATTAGAAGATTAGGAGTTTTATTAAATAAATCGAGGTCTATTCGGGTAACGACGAATAGGCCTCTTTTCTTTTTTTTGATTATTCCTCCAAAAAACTTTGTACGCCTGAATCGTTCGAGTTTTAATTATATTAAAGTGTAAAACTAAAATGGGCAATAGGGAAAATAGAACATTTTTGAAGGGCGGGGTTTTAGGG
>CAVAII010000121.1:0-2025 GCA_963588535.1 Erysipelotrichaceae bacterium
TCTACGTTAAAGGTAAGATAATCAACATTGTGGCTAAATAATTTTAAGATAAAAACAATAGACGAATACTATTAAATAGTAGACGAAAACGATTAAATAACCAAACGAAAAGATTATAGCAAATGCGACGCACATTGACTTTTAGGGATTTGCCTTTTGAGTTGTCATACAATCAAGTCTTGTATGTAGAAAATACTTATAACGAAAAGATTAACAAGATTATAAGGGATAATTATGAGGTTATCGTCAAAACGTTTCGTGTATATCGATTGGATTTTTGTTACCTTCCTAAAATCGCTCAAACAGTTCAAACAACGCCGTATTTGCTATATCATAAACCTTTCGACAAAGACCTATCGACAATCTCTAACCCTAACGTTATTAACCCTTTAGACTACTTATCGGACAAGCAAGAGAAAACCAATCTTGCTCCTTGCTTAATATATTATTGTTATGACGACTCGGATACAGAGACAGAGACGATTTTGGGTTGTACCTCGATAGAAAATTATGATTATAAGGATATTGCACTTTGTTTTGATGAGATAGCACACAGAATCTATGACGAGAGATTAAGTGCTGACCATAGAATCCGTTTTCATCGTAGATTAGGCGATTTGCCAAAGAATGCGGACGAAGGATTTGATTTTGAAGTACTTCACCTAATGGACGAGATACAAGAAAGGGTTGAGAAGTTACAACAAAAGGGCGTTGTGGCGTATATGATAGATAACCTATTGCATTCTAATGAGATACTTAGCGATGTGCTTATCACCAAAGACAAACGCATCATTCTTACGGACTACAACAATATGGAAATCACAATGTATCCTTTGCCAAAGGCTGTCTTTTTCCTTTTCCTAAGACATGAGGAAGGTATTCTATTTAAGAACCTTATTGATTACAGAGAGGAGTTAGGCGATATTTACGCACAAATCAAAGGACCATTGAATACAAAGGACAAACAGAGTATCAAAGACCTTACGAACCCTTTGAAAAACTCTATAAATGAGAAATGTGCAAGAGTTAGAGAGTCGTTTATTAGTCGTTTCGATGACTACCTTGCCAAGTACTATTATATCAACGGCAAGAAAGGTGAGGAAAAGAAAATCCTCTTGCCTCGTGATATGGTTAAATGGGAATAAACCTTCTAAATACTTCCATAATAACCTCTAACCTTCCTTCTATAACTTCTTTACTAACCCATTTATACTCTTTTTATTACCTACACTCTGCAAGACTTGTAGAGGTGCTTTTCTGTTTCTATTTGCCTAAGTTTGTATACTTTTGCAAGAAACTTTTTTAAGGCGTAGACAATAGAAAATTAATTAACAAACAAACATAAAGAGTATGAAAATTAACTTAACAACAGGTTTGTGTTCGCAGACAAAAAACACACAAAATAAGGACGAATTAATCAACAATAAGCATTACACAACTACCGACAAACTCCTGTCTCCAAAGGGAAGGATAGGTGGAATGTCCTTTTTTTTATATAATTTTGTATATGGTATCGTTGGTGGTTTGTTGGGAAGAATATTGGGTGCCTTGATATTTGTATCGCAAGAAACAGTAACATATATTCCTCTAATTATTCTAATTATAACAATTGTACTTTTGACTATTGCCGCTTTGTTTGTTATATATATGTCTGTTTGTCTTTGCATAAGACGTTGCCACGATATAGGTTTATCAGGTTGGTGGGCAATATTGGGTTTTATTCCATATATAGATCTGCTTATGGGTCTTTTCTTAATATTCAAGAAAGGTCAACAAAGAGACAACATCTACGGACCGATGCCGGTTTTTTAGGTTTCTAACAGACGACGAATGGTGAGACGCCCTATTACAAGTATCTCACCATTTTCTTTTGCCTTCTTATAACTTCTAATATTATCCAAATAATTACTGATTTTATCAAAATAATTACTGATTTTATTCTGACGATTAGTGATTTTATCAAAATAATTGACCTATGGGTCAAATTGCGTGGTAAGACCTATCGATTCTCCTTATGTACACTAG
>CAVAII010000122.1:0-9046 GCA_963588535.1 Erysipelotrichaceae bacterium
TCGACCATTCATCAAAATCTTTCGACCATTTAAGAAAATCTTTCGTCGTTTTTTTTGAATAAAATCAGATATTATCAAAATAAAATCAAATATTATCAAAATATTATCAGTACTTATTCAATTATTATCAGTACTTATTCAAATATTATCAGTACTTATTCAAATATTATCAGTACTTATCCGAACGAAATCAGATATTATTTTCTCCTTAAAAAAACATCTAATGGCGTCTTAGGTCTATCGTTTTCTAAATAAATAAATCCTTTTAATTGTCTATCGTCCAAAGGAATATTCCTTAGATTATCCATATAAAACTCCGCATCTTTTATCGCCGACATCTTATTCAACTCTCCTTTATCAAAATAAAGATGCAACTGTTTGCTAAGACCAATATTTACACCCGTTAGTTTCTTAGTTTTTTGTTTTTTATTCTCGTCCCAAATATAATATATACACCTTGTATTACCGTCTATTTCAGCATAATATATCTTATTTTTCTCAAAATATCCGACCAAATTCTTACCACTTACCTGATTGAAAAACTCACTCGTGTTAGTATCCGAATTTTGAACAATAAAAGTATTAGGTTGCATATACATAGTCTTGATATTCTTCTCATCAGTAAAAAGAATAATGGTATCAGCCGTCATTTGCGATTGTTCAGCCCAGATAACAGGTCTAACCAACAGAGTTACAGACGAATCACTTCGATTATAATGCAAATACTCACACGCTCCTTGCATATCGGTGCGATAGAGTTTGCAATGTTCGTAAGCAAACAATTGCTTAATCTCAAAACTCGTATCCATCACTACCTCAATAGTATCCGAGTGCATGTAGAGTGTGTCATCTTTATCCACTTGTCTAAAAAGCAATCTATCAGAGATTATCGCAGTAGAAATAGTATCCACCGTAGTCAAATAGATTGAATTACAGTCCAAAAAAGTCTTCTCAACCGTGTCTTCAACATATATATTATTGTAAGCATAGCCGTTTTTGTTTTTCTTATCATAATATATGGTGTCGCCAGTTATGAATTTGCTCTTGGTAAAAATCAAAGGGTGGGTATTAGAATAGATTTCCTCCGTTTTGGAGTTATATTTGCCGTACTGAGATACAACAACACTACTATCCGTCTTTGTACTATCCTCATAAACAATTAAATATGCGTGCTCTCCAAAGAATTCACCATCATTAGTTTTGGTATCATAGAAAAGAGAATCTGAACGGAGGTAGCCATCTTTTGAGGTTAAGTGGACAGAATGATAGAAACTGCACTTTTCGTCATCGATAAAATACACACCTTCCTTACTCCTTAAAGTATCTTTATCGTTGTAAATCACGGCAGAAGAGAAATAACTAACGGTATTAACGTTTCGATCAAGAATCAAATAATCGGTTATAAGAGTTACATCATCGTCCTTCATAACTACCTTATTACCATCTAATTCGCCTATCTTTGTATTACCATCATAATGCAATACATCACCAAACAAAGAGACGCTATCACCCTGATACATTCTTACATTATTATAAGCATCAAAGAAGTTCTCCTTTTGATTATATATTGCACTATCACAATACATTGTCATCTCCTTATGAGTAAAGACAACATTTTTTACCAAAACAATATCATTCGGATTCTCGGGATAAACTCTCCCGTAGTCCGAACGATATTCTATTTGATTTTGCGAATTAATTGTTGTTGAAACTATGGACAACAATATGACAATCAAACCTTTTATCTTATTCATATAGTTTAGTCTTCCTCGTCATACTCATCGTCACTTCCTGCCAAACCTTGGAATTTGTAAGACTTGTCGTATGTAAGTTTGATATACTTCTTATCTTTCTGACCCTTAATCTTTTCAGTCATTTCTATATAATAATAAGTATCCAATTTCTTATCAGAAACAGAAGTTTTGTATTTTCTATCGTAGTCTATTTTCTGAAATTTCTCAATCTTAGCCTTTGGATAACGAACAGCCAAATCCTTAGTTATCAAACGAGGGTAACGATCTTTGCTAACATTAGTTGTGGTTGAGACAATAGTACCATCTTTGGTTATAAGTATCTCTGCTTCAGTACCTCTTCTGTCGTAAGTAGCACGATAGTTATCATTTTCTTGCTTCCAATTCTTAACTTCTGCACGAGGGAATTTCTTTTTGAAGGCGTTAGTTACCTCTTCTGGTATCTTAGGCTCGCTAAGTTCCTCTTGCGTAGAAAGTTTAACCTCTTTACTACTCTTTTCTTTGGCTTTCTCTTTCTCTATATTGACTTGAACACCTTCTCCGCTAATACCTTCTCTCTCTGCCATCTTCTTTTGACGATATTCTATAGCCTCAGGGTTAAGTCTCTCGATATAATCTTTCTTAACAAAGTCAGGATCAGGAGCATTAGTCTTAGTTAAGTGTCCTCTTGGGTCAAAAATCATCTCATATTCCGTCTGAGCAATACCTTTCATAGAGACAATCAAACGATAATAATTGTCACCACTCAAATCTTCCACATACTGAGATTTTTTGATACGATAACCAGGATAATTCTTAATAAAATAATCATCAACTAACGTAGGCAACTCCTCTTCTTTGATATCAAATATAGTATATTGCCAATTACCCGTAGCAGTAAAGTAAACCTTACCCATATTGTTATCAATATTGATTTGAGCAACGTATTGACCGGTCTCGAAATACCAACCCTCTAATTTATAGTCGGTATAGGTATTTTCCAATCCCATACGAACCTCTTGAGGTACCTCACTTTTACGCAATTTTTGCTGTGCATTTACCCCAAAAGCCAATACGGCAAATATTAACGTTATGATAAAGCGTTTCATTTCCATTCTATTATTTGTTTCTTACTATTGTGTTCTCTCTATCCGGCGAAACAGATATCATTGTTACAGGAATACCTGTCATTTGCTCTATTGATTGAATATAATCTTTGATTTCGCTTGGCAATTGTTCGTACTCCTTAATAGAAGATACGTCCTTATTCCAACCTTTATACTCTTTCAATATCGGTTTTATCTCCTCTTCTAAATTATACGGAAGTCTGTCGGTTTTTGTTCCATTAATCTCGTATCCAGTACAGATTTTGATTGTAGGAAATTCGTCCATAACGTCTATTTTCATTAACATTAAGTCCGTAACACCGTCCAACATACAAGCATATTTCAAAGCCACTACGTCTAACCAACCACAACGTCTTTTTCTACCTGTAACCGATCCAAACTCATGTCCTTTCTGACAAAGCATCTCACCAACCTCGTCATTAAGTTCCGTTGGGAATGGTCCTTGTCCTACTCTTGTGCAGTAGGCTTTAGTAATACCATAAACTCTACCTATATTTCTTGGCGAAACTCCTAAACCCGAGCAAACACCTGCCGTTACTGTTGTCGAGGAAGTTACAAAAGGATAAGATCCAAAGTCAATATCTAACATCGTTCCTTGTGCTCCTTCGGCTAATATCTTTTTACCGTTCTGCAATTGCTCATTTATATAGTACTCAGTGTCTATAATAGTCAATTGTTTTAGTCTTTCAACGGCAGCAAACCAAAGTTTCTCATATTCTTCTAAGGATTTATCCTCTATTTTGAACTCATCAACGGTATAACCCATAGCATTAATAGAACGAATATGCGATTGCTTTAACTTATTGTACTTATCCATAAAATCATTGCAGAACAAATCGCCTATTCTTAGACCAGTCCTTGCTATCTTATCTGTATAAGTTGGTCCAATACCTTTCAAAGTCGATCCAATCTTTCTATCTCCTTTGCTCTTTTCATTTGCTGCGTCCATCAAACGATGAGTTGGCAAAATAACATTTGCTTTGTTGGAAATCAATAAGTTCTTAGATGGCGTAAAGGCTTTATCCTCCAAATCTTTTATCTCTTGCATAAAAATATTTGGCTCTATCAACACTCCATTACCTATTACGTTCATCTTATCTTTATGACAAATACCCGAAGGTATTGTTCTAAGAATTTGTCTAAAACCATTAAATTCAAGCGTGTGTCCTGCATTTGGACCACCATTAAATCTTGCAACTATATCATATTGAGGTGTAAGATAATCAACTACTTTTCCTTTACCTTCATCACCCCATTGAAGTCCTAATAGTACATCAATCTTATTCATTTTGTTATATCAGTTTTAGTTTTCAACGCACAAAGATACAATAAAATTGTAATATACCTTGCCGTTTAGTATAAAAATTTATGTTTTTTTATTTTATTTTTCCAAAAACTTATTGATTATTAGGCAATTCATCAAAGCCCTCACCCAATGTTTCTGTGTTATTAACAATAGTTATAAAGCAGTGCGGATCCAATTGTTTGGCTGAATACTTTATTTTGTTGTACTCTTTCTTGTTAACTGTCGTGTAAATCATATTCTTTTTCTCGTCAGTATACAAGCCTCTTGCCATAATCAAGGTACCACTACGCTCCAAATCTTTCAATATCAAGGCTTTCATTCCCTCAACATTATCCGTTATGATAAACATCGTCTTATTAACCTTATTATCTATAACAGCGTCTATTACTTTGGATTCCACAAAGATAAGTATTATTGAGAATATCGGCAAACGTATATCTCCACCGATAGTAAAAGACGTTAGGGCAATAATAGAATCTATCACCATAACTGATTGACCTAACGGCAAATGAGTATATTTATGAACAATCATAGAGATTACGTCCGAACCTCCCGAAGTTGCTCCTGCGGAGAATATCATCGCAATGGAAACTCCATAGAACAATCCACCAATTATCACATTCAACAGATAATCTGGCATAAAATATTGTAACACAACGCCATTACCTGCCCCTCTTAGAGGTAAATACATATCTTGCATCTGCAATGGTAGGGCTTCGAAGGCTTCTACGGAAATGAAATCCCCCGAATGTATCAATGGTATATAACCAAATTGTGGTATATAGAAGAAACTTTCTGCCAAAAACGTAAATAGCCACGTGCAAATCACAGATAGCAAAGTTTTTACGCCAAAATTAGGTCCTAAAACTATCAATCCCAAGCAGAACAACGGCAAATCCATCAATATTACCAAATCCATCGGCCACGACCATAAGTTATTAAAGACTGACATCAAACCATATACTCCTCCTGGTGCCAAACCGTAAGGTACAACGAACAATAAATCCGCCAAAGCGAATATCAAACAGCCCATAATCACCTTAGAATAAGCCACATACCAAGCCTTAGTAAATGGTTTCTCACTCTCGCTAACAAATCTGTTTAGCCATTCTCTAAATTTTTCTTTCCCACTCATCTTTACTAAACAATTTTGAAAAATTAATAACTTCTACGAAAGTGCAAATTTACAACATTTTTTCCTTTTCACAAATCATTTATATAAGTACACAAAAGAATCTCACAGATACACAAAAGAATAAATTGTCTTCACTATTCATTAAAATAACTTCAGTACTTATCAAAATATTATCAGTACTTATCAAAATATTATCAGTACTTATTAAATTATTATCAGTACTTATCAAAATATTATCAGATATTATCTGAATAAAATCAAATATTATTTTAACGAAAACACTAAAAAATCGGATAACTACTATTAAAGTAATTATCCGACTAATAATCCATCATAGATATTAACTAAGCACTCTTTTTACCTGTAATTGCCTCTGTTACGTTGATTATATAATCACCTAATTTCTCCAATTGGGCAATCATATTAATGTAGAAAATACCTGTTTGATAAGAATACTCATTATTCTTAATAGCCTCGGTATGCTCAAAACGTAACTCGTCTCTTAATTCGTTAATATTGTTCTCTAACTCAAGGGCTTTGTTACCATCTATTGTAGCATAATTGTCTTGCAAATTGTTATTCATTTGCTCTATTGCACTCTGCACAGCACCAAACATTTTTTGCATATTCTCGTTCATTTGCTGCGTAAAGTCAATATGCTGTTTGTTACGATTCTCTATCGATAACGACAATTGATAACAAGAGTCTCCTATACTTTCCAAATTATCCACAATTCTTAACATTGCCTCTACCTCCTTAGAACCTCTCTTGGAAAGACCATTTTCGGACACATTCGTCAGATAATGAGCAATCTCCACCTCCATTCTATCGGTTATCTCCTCATATTTTTGAACCCTTTCGGAGAGTTTGCCAAATTGTTTGTTATCTGTCATAGTGTTCAAATCCAAAATAAAATCGTACATCCTAACTACCCGTCTTGAGAAAACTTCTATTTCTTTCTTTGCAGGCTCCAAAGCAATCTCACCAGTAGAAATCATACCTTGTTTAATATATTTAAGACGGAACTCTTCCTCGTCGTCTGTATCTGGTACCATCTTGTAAAGTATCTTAACAATTGTAGGTATGAACCATACAAGCAAGCAAGTATTTGTAATATTAAAGAAGGAATGAAAACAAGACAAAGCGATAGGAATACTCATTGGGTTGGTCATTGGGTCGCCAACGCCTATCAAGATAGTAAAATGTCTAAGTAACCATACCACAGGATAGAACAAGAACAAAATCCAAATAACACCTGCGATATTGAATACAAAGTGTGCTCTTGCTGTTCTCTTGGCTGTACGATTAGCAACCATTGCTGCGATATTAGCCGTAATAGTCGTACCGATGTTTTCACCCAAACACAAAGCACAAGCCATTGGAAAATCTATCAAACCCTTAGCACACATAACCAAAGTAACTGCCATCATAGCAGAAGAGGATTGTATGCAAACTGTTACTAACGTGCCTATTAGAACAAACAAGATTATAGACAAATAACCATGTCCCGAAAGATCTGCAATATGTCCCATAAGAGGTGCGTATTGTGGTTGAGTAAAGTCTGGCACCATCTCTTGCATTAGTCCTAAACCATAGAAAATCAACGCAAAGCCGATTATCATAGAACCTACGGCTTTATATTTCTTAGTCATTACGAAGACTATTCCTGCGGCTATCAAAGGCAAACAAAACGTTGTTATTGAGAAGTTAAAACCCAACAACGAGACTATCCATGCAGTAAATGTAGTACCGATATTAGCACCCATAATTATGGTAATTGCCCCAACCAAGGACAACAAACCTGCATTAACGAAACTAACTGCCATAACGATAGTTGCAGCCGAGGCTTGTATGGTCATCGTTATTAGCATACCTGTTAGTATTCCTTTGAAGCGATTAGCAGTCATCTTGTTTAGCATATTACGCAATTTGTCTCCTGCTATCTTCTGTAAGTTGTCGCTCATAATGGTCATTCCATAAAGGAACAAACCTAAGGCTCCAAGCATATTCAATATTGTTAGTGCGATGTTCATTTTCTTATTATAATTGTAAATTGTTGTTAAAAAAACTTTGTCCTTAAAAAATGAAAAATGCAGACAATAACATAAAGTTACTACTGCACTTATCTATTAATCTATTAATTTCTTTTCTATATCCTCCACACTCTTACGATAATTTTTGTCTGTCTGACAAGAACAAGAAACCATCTTACAAGCGTGCAATACTGTTGCGTGATCTTTCTTACCGCATTTCTCCCCTATTGCCATTAAGGAATTTTTTGTAAGTTTCCTTGCTAAATACATACTTATGTGCCGAGCAGTAACAATCTCACCTTTACGCGATCGAGACAGCATCTCTTGCATAGATATATTAAAGTAACTGCAAACCACTTTTTGTATATATTCTATTGTTATCTCATGATGATTAGATTTAACGAATTTATCTATTATCTCCCTTGCTAAATCTATTGTTATCTCACTCTTAGATAAGGTTGAATGTGCCAAAATAGATATCAACGCACCTTCTAATTCTCTTATCGAGGTATTAACACTATATGCCAAATATTCTATAACTTCGTCTGGCATATACGCAGTACCGTCGTTCTCTATTTTCTTTTTTATGATATTTATTTTGGTTTGTACATCTGGCATAACCAACTCTGCATTCAAACCCCATTTCAAACGAGACAAAACTCTTTCTTCGAATCCTGCCATATCTGCAGGGGCTTTGTCAGAGGTTATTATTATTTGTTTGCCTGCCGAATGTAACCACTCAAATATTTGAAAGAATACCTCTTGTGTACCTGCTTTGTTTGCTATAAATTGTATATCGTCTATAATAAGAACGTCTATCATCATTTGATAGAATTGCAAGAAATCGTTATGCGTCTTATCTTGTACACTCTTAACATATTGTCTTAAGAATTGGTCTGCACCTATATACAATACAGTCTTTTCTGGATGTAATCTCTTAGTCTCTATTCCTATTGCGTGAGCCAAATGTGTCTTACCCAAACCAACAGAAGAATAAATAAGTAAAGGATTAAAGGCTGTCTTACCAGGATTTTGTGCTACTGCATAACCTGCACTTCGAGCAAACTTATTGCAAGAACCTTCTATAAAGTTATCAAAATTGTATTCGTCTTTTAATTGAGAATCAACCTTAATAGGTTTAATTCCTGGAATAATAAAAGGATTAGGCAATTCTTTTAGACTTGGATTATTAAGTATCAAAGGAGCATTTTGTGGAAAATTCTCGACTATTGTTTGATTCAAACTTGTCATCGTCATTGTATTCGCCACTGTTACTTTCGTCATATATCTTAACTTAGTAGAAGGGGATATTACTCTACGAATCGTTCTTATCAACTCATCCAAATAGTGTGCTTCTATATATTCATAGTAGTAGTTGGAAGGAACGCTCAAATACAAGAAATCATCCTCATATTTGACTGCCGTAATCTCAGAAAACCATATCCTATACTCATCCTCAGGAATAATATCCTTAAGTATGGTCTGGCATTCTTTCCATACGCTTTCCAGTTTATATGTAGTTATATTTTGCATAATCCAAGTGTCATTTTCCGAGTGGCAAAATTATAAATTTATTTTTTTGTAATTTTTTTTATTTTTTCTTTTTTTATTAAAAATTTTTTGTATTTAGGGGAGATATTCAATTTTTCTGCAAATTTTATCGCCTTTTTAGCCTAACTAATTTTTTCTTTCTTGATTTTCCTACACTTATGAAT
>CAVAII010000123.1:0-2829 GCA_963588535.1 Erysipelotrichaceae bacterium
AAGATATATACTGCAAAGTTTAAGGAGTTGGAGGTAGTTATTCCAGAAGAAATAACTCATAGAGTTGTTTTTGATGCAGGAAATAATGGAATAATTGATGGGGTTAATAGTTTTGAGGTAAAAGATGGAGAATCTATACCAGAAACAGATGTACCGAAAATAACCAATAATAAAGGGTATGAATTTCAAGGATGGGATAAATCAATTAGTAATCCTATTACAGAAGATACAACTTATCATGCTATTTACAAGAAGATACCTTGGTGGAAAAGATTATGGCTTTGGTTAAAAGGTAAAGGTTGTTTGGCGTGGTTGGTAAGGATATTACTTTTTGTTCTATTATTACTATTGTTATATTGGCTATTCCGTTCTTGTGATGGATGTAGCGATAAGAAAGTAAAACAAATAGATAGAGTTACTCGTCCAGATGGTAAAGAAATTGACGATAATGGTGTCGCACATCCCATTACAGATGGAACTGGTAAATTACCAGACGGAGAACGAATAGTGGCTCCTGCAACTGGAGATAATTATGAAGAATTGCCAATTGTTAGAGAACCGGGTCTTCCAGACATAATCGCCAATCGTTTATTCCTGTTTATGGAAGAGGAGACTGATAATATAGAGGCATTAGCAAAAGATTTCAAAAAAGTATATCCAGACGATAAGTATTCTATTATTGGATATGATAAGGAAGTAAAACTTTTGGTTATACAGATACCAGAACAAGAACGTAATGAAATAAGACAAACTATAAACAAGAAAATACCAAATCATAAATTTATAGTTTTTGATGAAGAAGTATATGGTGTGCGTGGTTATAAGAGTGCCAAAACAGAAGATATTGGTTGGCATTTGAGTGCTATTCATTTGAAACAGGGTTGGAAATATACCAAAGGATCTTCAAACGTAAAAGTTGCAATAGTAGATGATGGTATTCAGGCAAATCATCCAATGTTTAAAGGAAGAATAGTAGATGCTTATAATGTATTTACACAAAACGATAGACTTAGTATCGGGGATGGACATGGTACTCATACAGCAGGACTTGCAGTCGGTTCAGCAGAGTTTTATAGTAAAGGTGCTTCGGGAGTTGCTCCTAATTGTAAATTGATGCCAATTCAGGTATTCGATAATAATCTTTGCCCTTTGTCTGCATTGATAGCAGGAATAATGTATGCAATACATCATGGGGCAGATGTTGTAAATATCTCTATAGGACCATCGTTCCCAGGATTAAATGTGTTACCAGTTGAACAACAAGATCAAATAGCACAAACTCAATTTGGTAATGTTGCTATATTGTGGGCACGTGTTTGTAAACTTGCAGCAA
Organism: Erysipelotrichaceae bacterium; assembly: GCA_963588535.1. GTDB lineage: Bacteria > Bacteroidota > Bacteroidia > Bacteroidales > P3 > Scybalousia_A. The sequence goes on from CAVAII010000123.1 coordinate 1,334, forward strand.
CTAAAAAATGTATTTTGGTATTTGCAGCAGGAAATGATGATATCTTAACAAGTATTCCCCCTGAGAATAGAAACGCTTCTTCTATTGTTGTAACGGCTATTGATAAGCGAATGTATCCGACTAATTTTACTAATTATGGACCTTGTTCTGATATATCTGCTCCTGGAAAGAATATATATAGTGCTTTTCCTCAAAGTAAATTTCAATCTTGTGATGGAACAAGTATGGCTGCTCCGATAGTAACCGGAACGATAGCCTTAATGAAATCTATAAAGAAGAATCTAACAATAGAGCAAGCAAGAAATGTTTTGTATTCTACCGGACAAGATGTATATGGTTGGATACCGCCTATGGTATTGGTAGATAAAGCCCTTGAAGCTACAAAAAGGGGAGATTTCAAAAGAGTAGAACGTGAGTCTAAAAATGTTCCGGAGAATGTAGATATACATCTACATTCTGGACGAGTAGAACAAGATAATAATATTGTAGCTCCTTCACCAACCAAACCGTCAATTACTGAATCTGATAGAGAAGCAATAAAACGGAAAATAAGGGAATACGAAGAAAAAATCAAAGAATTAAAAAAAATATTAAATACTAAATAACTATGAAGAATTTAAATTTTGCATCAGTGTTTTCGATAATGATCTTGTTAGTCTTTTCTTACATTACATTCTTGGGATTAGACTATTGGCAAGGTGGAAAAATGATGTTACCAATTGTTTTGTCTCTTGGACTAATTGTCGTTGTGTTATTGTGTGTATTGTTAATGTGTAAAGCAAAAGCAACTAGATGGGGGAATATAGGGATGTTAGGTCAAATATTTTTTGGATTTATCATCTTGGTAGTCTTTGTTTTTGCAATGATACCCTTTACTAATTTTTTGCGTGTTGTTAATGATAAAGAGAACATTAGTAGCAAGGTAAGTGAAACTTGTAATACAGCAATAGAGTTAGATAACGCATATTTGGCGTATGTTAACAAAAGAGTAGAGGATTACAAAAGCAATCTTTCTATTATAAGTAAGGGTAAGAAAGCTAATCCAACAGTGTATCAACAATGTTTGGTTATGGCATCGGGTAAAGATGATGCTACTAAAATAGAGAACTTGGGAAAGAGTCTGCATAGACGACTATTGCCAGATAGTACTGCTATTATTGTTGAAAAACGGCATAAGTGGTTAAAAAATGCAGAGAGTGTAAAAGTATGGAATCCTTTGACTCCATCTAATATTAACAAAGTTGATGAACGAGTTAATGGTTGGTTAGATAATTATCAAAATCTTTCATCAATAAGTTATAAAGGGGAAAGTGAGAATGTAGAAAAATTTGAATATAAGAGTTTCTCAAGTACTCTTTCTAGTCTTACAGGTACTTATAGAGATTTTCAACGACCTTCAGTCCTTGCAATTATAATATCTTTAGTATGTTATGTAATAATGTTACTTCCATATTTTGTAACAGAACAAGATTTAGCAGGAAAGACGAAGAAAAAGA
>CAVAII010000124.1:0-4091 GCA_963588535.1 Erysipelotrichaceae bacterium
GTCTCCACCCACTCACCGAACATATCTTTATAAATAGGATGTTTGCTAACTGTCTGCAATGTTAAAGGGGTTACAAATTCTAATGCATTCTTACTTACAACTACCTTAACATCTGCACCCTTCTGTACAAGCAGACGTATAAGTAAGGGAGTCTTATAAGCAGCTATTCCACCACTTATACCGACTATTATATGTTTCCCTTCCAGTACAGACATTATTGTTTTATTCTGTTTTTGCTTTTGCAGGTATGGAGGCTATATTACCATGACCTAACTCCTCGTTACGATAGACTAGTTGATCCGTCTCATACTCTTTTATAGCAATCAAGTAAGGCTTTGGCAACTGCTCGTAATATCTTGAAACCTCTATTTGCTCTTTGTTTTCGAAAGTCTCTTCTACGCTCGAATCGTCCATTTTGAAGGTCTCAATCTTATCATGCAAATCTTTTTTCAAATCTGCTGCTATTTGGTCAGCACGCTTACTCAACATAGATACTGTTTCATAAACGTTAGTTGTTACCTTGCTAAAATCATTAAGATTTCTTGTTCTAATACTTGTGTCTGCTTTTAGTTTTTTGTAATCCATTTCTAATTTTATTATCTTAATCTTAAAAACTATTCTCTTAATCTCTAACTTTATTTTTATCTTCTTAAAAGAAATTCTCTTTACTCTGATTTCTTTTCGCCGCTTAATAGACTAACTTGTTTTTTGGCGTATTCGTACTTGGTTTTCAAGTCCTCTACTTTTGTTTTGTCCGTAAATTTCTCAAACAAGGCTTGATATCTCTCGTAATCAACTATTACATTATTCCACCTTTCCTTTTGTTTGCTTTCCACAGAACCGTATGCATAATAATAATCCGCCAAAATAACATAATACATTGCATCTTGACGATACTCCGTTTGGTCGGCGTACTTATTAATAAAGTCTTTAAGCATAATAGTTGCGGCTTGATACTGCTCTATTTTGTAGTAATTGTAGGCGTTAGTGTAATCCTTCTTGATTATCTTCATTCGCAATTCGTCCAAACACTTGTTAGCATCTGCAACTCTTTTGGAATCAGGATAACGATCGATATAATCTTGAAAAGCCTTCATACTCTCTTTGGTTAGTGTTTGATCCAAATAATATTCTGGCGATTCCTTGTATTTACAATAGGCACAAAGATACAAAGCTTCCTCTGTCTTGGTAGAATATGGGAACCAACGAACGAAATTTTCGAATTGATATCCTGCAGCATAGTACTGACCGCTTTCCATTAGGCTTTTGCCGTAGTACATATTAACATCCTCTGCTTTTTCTTTACCTCTAAAATACATTAATAAGTTCTCGAACAATTGGTTGGCAGTATAATAATCGCCTTGTTCGTATGCCTTAACTGCTACTTCGTATTTCTTGTCATTATCATTACTATTAAGCAGTTTTTTATGACTACTCTTGCAACTACTCAACGAAAATAGAACAACAACTGCAACCAAAACTATACTTAGTTGATTGATTATATTTCTAAACAATGCTTTTTTCACTTCGAGTTTTATCTTTATTTTTCTGACTTGCAAAATTACTTATTTTTTATCACTTAACGAAATAATTAAGATTATATTTTATTTTTTTCTTTTTTCTAATGCTAATTCTTTCTATTTATTTCCTATCTATATATCTGCTTTCTGGCTAGCAATGGCATCATAATACTCCTACCTAATAAGTAAAGAATAAAACCTAACCACAACGCATTAACCGTTTTGCCGAAAGCAAAATAAGCAAAGAAAAACAATATGGTTGCAACTATTATTGCGTTTCGCATAATCTTACTTTGTGTCATTCCAACAAGTATTCCGTCATAGAGAAAAGCAAGAAAACCACATATAGGTATAAGCACCATCCATATTCTATATTTTTCGCTTGCCTCAACTACATCTGCGTGCGAGGTAAGTATAGATAATATCTCTTTACCCAAACAACCATACAGCATAGCACACACAACTGCCAAACCAACTCCCCACAAGATAACTCTATTAACTACCTTTCTTAGATTGTCTTTATCTCTTGCTCCATAATACTTACCACAAAGACTTTCGCAAGCATACGCAAAGCCGTCCATAAAATACGAGAACAGACTAAACAATTGCATTATTAGAGTATTAACAGCCAAAGTTGGATAAGCGTAAGACGAGGAAGCAATAGTAAAATAAGTTGTAACCACAATTATACACACCGTTCGCAAGAATATATCGCTATTAACCTTAAAGAATAGTTTCATTTTGTCTACTTGTAAGGCTCTGCGTATAGATACTACATAGTTCTTTTTGTGCTTAACTACGAATATAGTACTAATAAGTAATAAACCACTATATTGAGATATCACCGTTGCCAATGCTACTCCTTTCACTGTCATACCAAAGCCGAAAACAAAGATAATATCAAATACAATATTAACCACATTAATCAAAATAGCCGTCCACATAGGCGTTTTGCTATCTTGCATACCTATAAACCACCCTTTAATAGCGTACATACCCAAAACAGCAGGTGCCGCCCAAACTCGTACAAAGAAATAATCCAATGCCAAGGACATCACACTATTCTTATCCTCTATCAACAACGTTGCTAACAAGGCTATCGGCTTTTGAATACACAATATAACAAAGGCAACGCTTAAGCCTATTATCAAAGCCCTTGTAAGAATATCTACTTGCTCGTTCCTATCCTTTGCACCGTAGGCTTGTGCCGTAAAGCCACTTGTTCCCATACGTAAGAATCCAAATCCCCAATAAAGAAAATTGAATATCATACTACCAATAGCCACCGCCCCTATATAATCTGTTGTAGCACCACTATATTCTATATGCCCAACAATAGCAGTATCTACCATTCCTAATAGTGGAATAGTGATATTAGTAATAATATTAGGAATAGTTAGACGAAGGATTTGTCTGTCCAACTCCTTATTTCTTAACGATGATTTAAATCTATTTCCCTGCAACTTTGAACAAATTTTTCCAATAATTAATATGCCAACAAATATGTATTATAGCAATTATTGTCATTCCTATTCCGAAATCAACATGATAAAGCATAAGCGTACGGAAATTCATACTCCACCCATACATTCTCGCCAAGACTACATACACTCCTATCAAACAAGAAACCAAACAAGTCAAACCCAAGACAACATTCCAAAACCTACGCTGATTAACCTTCTTTATTACTTTTTTCTTTACTAATATTACCGAAACAACATACACAGCCAACGTACCTATTAATATAGACCAAAGATGATAACCACCTTTTTTCTTATTCATTGTATTTATGGTAAGACTTTGCGTCTCTGTCTGTGTCTCTCTTATTACTGGCTCCTCTTGTATAGTCTCTACTTGTTCGGTATTCTCTACCTTCTTTTCGTTTTCTATACTTGATACTTCTTTATTAGCCTTCTTTTCTTTCTTTTCTATTGCTTGCTTCTTAGAAGTAGTTTCTTTGGTAGCCTTTGTTTCGTTTTTCACAGTATCTTTAACTTCTTTCTTTTGCTTTGTTAAGACTGCATAATCGCAAAAACCATCTTTATTCTCGTCTGTAAAGTTACCACACTGGCCTTCGCAATCCTGTACACCACCCCAAGGACAATTCTCTGGATGTTGTACTTGTGCCAACATCACATAACTAAATATCATAGCACCAACGAAGGCTATAACTCTGTTAATTCTCATCTTTGTAATATCTTTTAATTCAAAAAACTTTGCAAAATTACATATTTTTTCCCATTCCCACACAAATTTATCTTATTTTTGCAACCTGAAAACAATATAATGACACAAACACACAACAACATATTATACGCCATCTTTCATACGATCTTTCCTCGTAGGTGCTTATTATGCAATAACATCCTTACTGAAAACGAACACAATATCTGCACCCGTTGCCAAAACCTCTACCCCTATCCTACCGATATCAACTTAGACGACTTCTTTGCTCCACTATCTGCTTATATACAAGATATCTGCGTTTTTAGTTACTACACCTACGCAAAGAAAAGCATACTTCAATTCAAGTTCTACGAAAATATCCACAAAGGAAAGGCACTTTCAAAA
>CAVAII010000125.1:0-4876 GCA_963588535.1 Erysipelotrichaceae bacterium
TTTGTCCATTAGAGCAAAACGTCTCAAAAAAACCATTAATTTTGTCCATTAAGCCCTTTTACCACTATTTTTTGTCTCCAATTGGTCAATTTTTCTAACCAATAGACCATTTTTCCTAACTAATAGACCAACTTTTTTGACCAATAGATCGACTTTTTTGATAATTCTATCCCCTATTTTGCACAAAATAGCAAAATAAATCGTATCTTTGCAAACGTTTTTTTACTTATTCACTGTTTTTTTTAGACAATAAAATGGAAGAAATATCAATAGAAGTCATAAAAGAAAGGCTTTTGAAAGTTTTTAAATTCACTATCGATTTTTTGGAACAGCATAATTTTCACTATGTTGCAGCATGCGGAACCGTCTTAGGTGCTGTACGACACAAAGGATTTATCCCTTGGGACGACGATATAGACATCTACCTGCCAAGAAAAGAATACAACCAATTGATCACAATGAGAGATGAATTACAAAAACAAGGCTATGATATTCAGTCTATTAACCAATTAGGTTACTACCTACCTTTTGCCAAAATGATAGACAACAACACTACCATTTGGGAAGAGGAGAGATTTCCTTATATTACAGGTATTTACGTTGATATTTACCCAATGGATTGTTTTGATATTAGCGATCTTAAGTTAAAACTAATGCAAGGCAGAAGTATGCAACTTTTCCGCCGTTATCAAATTGCTATTCACCCTTTTACAAAAAAGAAACTGCTCTATGATATCAAACATATTCACCCTAATAGAGTGAAGATTCATTTGCAGAAAAAACTTTGCAAAAACGTACCCGAGAAATATCTTAACAAGTTCAAACGCTTCCAAGACAAATACTCGTCTTACACTGGTAACAAATGTGTATGCGTCACTCAATCAAGGGGTTTGGTATTCCAAAAAGAATGGTTCGAAGACCCTGTTTATATGGATTTCGAGGGCATCAAGATAAAAATTCCTAAGGATTACAAAACCTATCTAACTCTTTTCTACGGCGATTATATGCAGTTGCCACCCGAGGACAAACGCCACTCGGATCACAAGCGTGTCTATATGAACCTAAACAAAAAGATGACTTTGGAAGAAGTAAAAAAAGAAATCAACTACAAGATAACAATCTAATAGAATCTAATAACAATTTAATTTAGTTATAGTTATGGAACTTGCTCTGTGTATCGACAAGAATGTTTTGGAGCCTTGTGGCGTAGTTATCAAATCTGTTTGTGAGAACAACCAAAACGAAACGATTAACTTTCATATCCTAACGGATAACTCTATAACAGAGGAACATAAAGGCATACTTAGAGATATTATCCTTGGTTATAAAAGCAAAGAAATCTTTTTCTACTTGGTTGACAACTCCATTATGGATAATTATCCTAACACCAAAAATCACGCTACGATAACCAAAGTTACATATTATAGATTGTTCTTGGCTGATATCTTATCCCCTGAGATTAAGAAGGTTATATACTTAGATAGCGATATTATCGTTAGAAAAAGTTTGCTTCCTCTTTGGAATACTGACCTTAACAACTGTCCTTTGGCTGCTGTCTGCGATATGGACGAACAGAAAGAAGAGAAATATCAAAGACTTGACTACGACCCTAAGTGGGGATATTTCAACGCTGGCATACTTGCCTTAAACTTAGCATATTGGAGAGAAAACAAGATAACACAGAAGTGTATGGATTTCATCTCCGAACACCCCGAAAAGATAATTCAACACGATCAAGACGTACTCAATTACGTCCTTCACGAGAAAAGAAAACCTCTCTCCATGAGGTATAATTTCCAAAACGGATTTATGTACAAAACAAAGAAATTCGAGCAAGGAAAATACGCCGAAGACCTCGCCCTTTCCCTACAAGATCCTGTTATCGTGCATTATACTTGCGACAAACCTTGGAAAGAGAATTGCGACAATCCACTTCGTAACCTCTATTTCATCTACCGTAATATGACTATTTGGAAAGATAAACCTCTGATAAAAGAGAAAAGAAATACCTCTTATTATTGGAAAAAACTAATGCTAACTCTTCACCTGCACAAAAAAAGACAATATATTAATATCTCCTTAAAGAGTTAATTCCTAATATAATATGACAAAAGAAGTAAGGGCAAAGAAATTCTTAGGACAACATTTCCTAACAGACGAAACTATCGCCAAAAACATTGTTGATGCTCTGGCAGACAAATCCAGAGTCTTGGAAGTAGGTGCTGGTATGGGAGTGCTGACTAAATACCTAATCAACACCGTTAATAACTTCAAGGTCATAGAGATAGACAAAGAGAGCGTAAATTATCTAAATGAGAATTTAGAAGGTATCCAAAATAAACTAATCGAAGGAGACTTCCTAAAAATATCTCTACAAGATTTATTCCTTAACGAGAAATTCTCCCTTATCGGTAACTTCCCTTATAATATTTCTAATCTTATTCTATTCAAAGTATTTGAGAACAAGGATATTATACACGAGGTTGTGGGTATGTTCCAGCAGGAAGTAGCCTTGCGTGTAGCGTGCAAGAGCGGATCAAAAGCCTACGGAATCCTCTCCGTCCTACTGTCCGCCTTCTATGATATAGAATATTTATTTACTGTATCTAATCAAGTCTTTTCGCCACCGCCTAAGGTTACAAGTGCTGTTATTAGACTGACACGCAACAATATAACAGATTTAGGAGTAAAGCAAGAGGATTTTGTTAGAGTAGTCAAAACGGCGTTCAACCAAAGAAGAAAAATGTTACGCCAGAGTCTTAAACCTCTACAAGTAGACCTAAGTAAGATAGACGAAAGGTTCCTCACCTTACGCCCTGAACAAATTAGTACACAAGATTTTATAACGATAACAAAACAAATTTATAATGTTTAGCATAGGATTTTTCGTAGAAGCCTTTCTATTGGGCTTAGCACTATCAATGGACTGTTTTACCGTAAGCATAACATGCGGATTGCAAAAGACACTCAAACTAAGACGAGCACTTTTGATGGCTTTTCTTTTTGGGTTGTTCCAGGGTTTGATGCCGTTGCTTGGAAGTTTCCTTGGGGATATATTCAAAGAAGCAATTAGTTTCATAGGGCATTGGATTGCTTTCTCGTTGTTAACGGTTATCGGCTTAAAAATGATAATGGAAGGCAGAAGTTTCTCTATTAAGACTAAGACTTTCGATGTATCGAGCCTTAAAGTTCTTCTTCTTTTAAGCATCGCCACTAGTATTGACGCTTTCTTTACAGGTGTCGGCTTTACTATGACTCATACCCTTACACAGCAGATAGTTACATGCTCTATTATCACTCTTGTAACTTTCGTTATGTCTCTTATTGGCTGGAAAAGTGGTGAGAAAGTCTATTTTATCAAACCTCGTTTTGCCCTTGTCCTCGGCGGCATAATCCTTATCGCCCTCGGCACCAAAAACGTAATCGCCCACTACTTCTTTATGTAACATAATATTAGTAAAACATAATAAATTGGGAATTAAGTCTCTTGGTTTAAAATGATTTTACAGATAAATTAGAAATCCTTTTATTGATATAGATTTAAATTTTGATAAATACAATTAAACACCAAGAATAGTAAAAAAAATATATAGATAATTTTTGCTATCTTGGTGTTTAAGGGTTTATGTGTCAAATAACACCATGTAGTAAATATTACTACAAAGAACAAATAGAATATTGGAGGAAATAAAATTATGGCATCACATATTTCTCCCTTGAATAAACTTTTTAATGATCGTTGAAACCCACACAATGGACAACTCATCCCAAATATTTGTTTATAGAAACAAGGAAACATTTGCCAAACTTTATTTTACAATACCTATTTTATTGGTTCTACATGTCAAGTAAATCAAATATAGCAAATGAACCACCAAGTATGACGACAGCAATTAACCACCATATAATTGTAATTGCTCCAAGTATAACTCCCACTATTGAGCAAATCCAACCGGCATTAAGCATCCCATACCCTTTGTACATTGATGGATTTTCTTTGTACGCTTTTTTACCTTTGTTTCCCAACACTAAACCTACAATACCCGTCACTAACCCTGCAAATAAACAACCAAACACTAAGGATGCAATTCCAAGTACTAATGTAGCGACTGCATAAGGTACTGTAATTTGTTGATTTTGTTCCATCTTTCTTTTTTTTCTTCGGTTTCCAAAAAGAATAGTCGCCTCCTACACGACTTTGTTTTAGTTTAAAAATATGCAAGTGAGAAACCTTCTTTACATTAAAATTTAATGCAAGCACCTACAACATTTTAATTTAATTCTGTAAAAGCTTATAGAGTTTATTACTATTCGGGCTCGTATAACTAATTATACGCATCTTGTATTTGCTCCTCTGCTTTTTCATACTCTTCTTGTGCCTGTTTCTCTACTATTTTCTCATACTCTTTCTCTGCTTCCTTAAATTCTTTCTCCGCTCTCTCAAGTTCTTTCCCCGCTCTATTCTCTTTAGCTTTATCTGAACAAGAAAATAGGAACATTGCTACTGCAAGTAATACTAATACTCTTTTCATTTTCCTTCTTATGTGCCGTTATATCCCATCGCACCCTGTCGGTTTTAAAAGTTGTAAAAATGTTTATTGTTTTTTGTTAAAAATGTTTTCTTTTTTAGAATTAGAAAAAACAAAATCAAAAAGGAATATTACTCTTCCTTAAGAATATTCCGGGGAATTAGAGGAATAATCCTGAAAAGTAAAGGAAGATAAATAGATTTTCTACGGCTTTGAGAAACAAAGTCGTAAAGTGATTGAATTAAATTAACTAAGTAAGAGTGAAATTTATTATTACTTAATACCCCCCCCCCACTGATTATTAGGGAGTTATGATCATTTAGTCTAAAAATAGTAATCTTGTATTC
>CAVAII010000126.1:0-9743 GCA_963588535.1 Erysipelotrichaceae bacterium
TACTGTCCCAATCATCGGTTATCTTAAATATCTTTCTATATATTCCAGTAGTATTATAATTTTCACCTTCAAATAGATATGTTTCGTTATCACAAATAGTTGCCTCAATAGAATCTATTCCTCCAAGTAACTTTATCTTATAAGTAACTTTCTCGGTACAAGACAAACTATTTACAGGTTTATAGTATCTTGTTATTGTTGTGTCTAAAGTAGTAATATCAAAGTTCTCTGTATGTTTCTGCCCTATTTGATCTATATATTCATACGGATAACTATTATTTTTATTCTTATAATAATTAGAATAAATTATAGTGTCTATCTCCTCGTCTAAAACTTTTAAGTACAATCTTATCACGGTATCAACACTACTATTAGCCTCTGTATTGGTGTATGTGTACTCTCCGCTTTCCCCATATTCCTTTCCAAATAATGTATATGTTTCACCATTACATATCGTATCTATTATATCCTGCTCAAATCTTCCTTTTAACTTTGCTTTAATTTGTAAATTTTTCAGTGTAATTTCATAAGAACCAAATTTTTCATATCCTGAAACATCCATAATCAAAAATCTTATCCCTTTAATTTGATTATATTGTTCTATCGTCTCTTTATCTGTTATTTCGGTTTCAATCTCCTTATTTTCTACTTTAGAAAACTGCCAATATTCTCCATTCTTTATTGTGAATTTTTTGTACTGTTCTTCAGACACAGAATCATCAAGATCTTTTACTATTATGGTATCAGGATTTGGTATAGGTAATACATATATCTTTATATAATCCTTACCTGGTGCATTCTTATTCGTTATCTTAAATGATGTCTTTATTCCCGTAATCTCCTTATTTCCTATACTCACATCTCTATAAGCATATATTGGTACGCTCGTAGTATGTTGTGTGTAATATTTAATTCTTAAATCATTTGTATCTGCTAATTTAAATTGTTTTCTACTTGTTTTCTTGTTATTTATCACCCACCCGGTGGTGTCGGCGAGGGTGTAGAGGAGGACGGTGTCGGGCTTTACTGTTATATCTAAATATATGTTTCGCTGTTCGTTAGCACTGATTGAGTAGGTGCGTATGGTCTGTAAGGTGGTGTTGGTATCTAAGGATTGTATCTCGGAATTGATTGCACTGACATCTGCATCGGGGTAAGATAAGTCCGTATAAGTGAAAAGGGGTAACACATCTTTGGATATAATTATGTGCAAACTAGTATCTTGAATAGAAGACGTAGGGGTATCAGAACAGAAAACACTCTTACTTAGGGCAGTATTAGACGCAGTCCCTAAATACAGGAATAGGATCGTAATAATCAACAAACCTCTATGTAGAATATTTCTATTCATCTATTTAATACTCATTCCTTTAATGTTGCATAGTCATATATTTATCAGTGTTTTTGTTATCATCTTAATTTTATTTTTCGGTTAATTAGAATTTTAGGGGTTGATTGGAAGGGAAAATAGTTAGAAAGATTATCTTTATATCACTAAAAAAAGTCCTTTTGGCTTGATACTGCAGATTGATACGAATCTTATCGGGCATAACAACCTGAATATAATACTCTTTAGGATTGTCTTTAGTAGATAACAACTCGTTCTCATTTCTATAAGCGATAGAGGCAGGATCGGTTATACCAGGACGAAAATCCAACACTTTTTTTTGATCATCTGTGTACATATCAACATAATAACGAACCTCAGGACGAGGACCTACAAAAGACATATCCCCCTTAAAGACATTAAGTAATTGAGGTAATTCGTCCAATTTGTATTTGCGTATAAAATAACCAACTGATGTTATCCTACTATCTCTGTTCCCGATAGTTATCAAAGATTTCTTGTCAGAATCTACTTTCATTGAACGAAACTTATACAAGACAAAATCTTTGTTATGTCGCCCTACCCTCTTTTGTTTATAAAATACACCGCCCTTGCTTGTTAGGCCTACAGCAAGGGCAATAATTACAAATAACCAACTTAGAAAAATCAATCCTAAAAAGGAAAACACTATATCAAACAATCGCTTCATTGTCTCTATAATTAAAAATTTATTATCTCTATTCTATGATTATTCCATCGCTTTTATCTCATCGTGTGCCGAAATAAGATTATCTAACAAGAAATCAATCTGTTGATTGGTTAATTGCGGATATAATGGCAATGTTATCTCTTGTGTAAATATCTTGTTTGCAATAGGATAGTCTTTTATATCAAATCCCATATTTTTGAACAGCGTTAGCATCGGCATTGGTATATAATGAACATTGGTTGCAATATCCTTTTGTGCCAACTTCTGAATTAGCATATCTCTTTGGCGTTCAGTAAAATCTGCTATTCTTAATGGATATAAATGATAAGACAAAGAGATGTTGTTTTGTGTGTCCTTACTCTTACGACCATAGTTATCAAAAGGAAGTATTGCCCACTCAAAGCCCTGCAAACAAGAGTTATAACGATCGAATACACGTTTTCTCTCACTAAGCAAGTAATCGTATTTGCGAATCTGCGATAGAGCAATAGCAGCATTAACGTCTGGCATATTAATCTTCATACCCAAATCAATAACATCGTAACGCCAAGAAGCAAGTTGATTCTTAGCAAAAGCATCTTTGGTCTGACCATTCAAAGACATAATCTTGAACCAAGAATGCAATTTCTCGTTGTCAAAAGGTTCGGGTAGATTCAAACAAATCATACCTCCCTCGGCAGAAGTTATATTTTTGACCGCATGAAAACTCAACACCGCTATATCAACGTAGTTTGCAATAGGTTGCCCATTTATTTTAGCACCTAATGAATGTGCACTATCCGAAAGAAGCATAATTCTGCCCAAAAGTCTCTGGTTTGCAGTAGTTGGAGTAAATAATTTAACAACATCAGGTGAATTAATTATCTCCCTTAATTTAAGATAGTTACAAGGAAATCCGCCAATATCTACGGGTAATATGGCTTTGGTATGAGAATTTATCAACGGAAGGACTTTTTCAGGGTCAATCGTCATATCCTCTCTAATATCTGCCATAACAGGAGTACCTCCTGCCTCGATAACTGCCATAGCTGTTGCACAATATGTATAAGCAGGCACGATAACTTGGTCATCTTTCTGCAAACCAAGCCATTTCAGTGCCAAGATTGCCCCACTTGTCCAAGAATTTACAGCATTGCAAGCCTTAGAGTTAGTATATTTTTGGATTTCTTGCTCTAATCGTTGTACCTTTGGTCCTGTTGTAATCCAACCACTACGCAAAGCGTCTGTAACTTCGTTAATTACGTCATCGTCTATATACGGAGGTGAGAATTTTATTTGCATAATCTTTTTATTTTGTTAGGGTAGTATCCCCCAAAAGTGTGTATTTTGTATTTTCTTTCTGCAAAGTTACTCCATTTTTTACAAACAATTATCAGTTTCAATAGGAAAAAGTTTTTCCTTATACTTTAAACGTGTTATAGCTCTACTATAAGTCTGCCGTTTATTCATTGCAACAGAGCATAATAGAAGTAGGGACATCTTTCCATTAATTTATACATCTCTATCACCTTAAACGTGCCTTAGGTATTGTATCCAATAATACGTCCTTTAACTCCAAAACCCTTTTGTACAAACAACAAATATTTAAAGAATTTTCTTTTTTCTTAAATTTTTAGAGAATTTTCTTTGCTATTCGAAAAATATTTGTACCTTTGCAAAATGATAAACAATAAATAAAAAGTAACGATCATGAGAACCAAATCTATTTTCGCGGTCATCCTCATTACTTTGTTCTCCTCTATATGGGGGGGGTATTAAATGGATATAAATTCTCCAACACCTACCGCGGCAAAACACTGTATTACAGATTTAAAACATCTTCTACTGTTAGGGTTACTAATAGGTCTCGTAAACCTCGTCGCAATAGTTATATAGATGGCGATGTAGTAATCCCTTCAACAATTTCCCACAAAGGTAAAATCTATACGGTTACCTCTATTGATTCATCAGCTTTTACCTACTGCGATCTAACAAGTGTAAAAATTCCTACTTCCATTACTTCTATTGGGGATAAAGCCTTCTCTTTCTGTCGTTTCCTAAAAAGTATCGAGATTCCAAATACGGTTTCTACTATTGAGAGTGGTACTTTTGGTTATTGTGAGAATCTAACTAATATAGTAATACCCGATTCTATTACCGAGATAGGCAATAAGGCGTTTCTGGATTGCAGAAGTTTAACTAATGTAGTGATACCTAATTCTGTTACTGAGATTGGAAATGCTGCTTTTGGTTATTGTGAAAGACTAACAAATGTAACAATACCTAATTCTGTTACCAGTATAGGTAAGGTGGCTTTTGGCAATTGCAAAAGTTTAACGAGTGTAATAATACCTAATTCAGTTACAGAAATAAATGGTGCTACTTTTTGTTATTGCGAGAATCTAATCAATGTAGTACTACCTAATTCTATTACTGAAATTGGTAGGAAATCTTTTCAAAATTGCAAACGTTTAACGAGTATTACAATACCTAATTCAGTCACTAAGATTGGTGAAGAATCTTTTAGAAGATGTTCTAATCTGGATACCATAATTGTCAATTCTAATAGTATGTGCGAAAAATTTTGGGAAAACGATATATCTCCTCGCACCCTAATAATAGAAAATGACGTTACCTCTATTAGTGATAATGCTTTTTGGACGTGTTCCAGTTTAGAATGTGTAGTAATACCATCTTCTGTAACTCATATCGGCAGTGGTGCCTTTGAGAAATGTAAGAACCTACGAAGGATATATTTGGAAAACACTTGTCCTCCTAAGGTAGAACACGATTCTTTTAGAGACGTACATAACGCAACATTATTTGTACCGAAAGGTAGTGTCGGCGTATATAGAGAAAATTGGCTATGGGATTTTGATATACAGGAATATGATAACAATTCTTCGAATCAAAACATAGCTTAAACGGCACAAAAAAGACACCAACTACTCCCAAATAAAGAGGAAGTAGTAACAAGTTGATAGTAGTGGCTTATTGATTAATAAGTCGCTACTTGCTTTTTATTAGATCCATACGCCAATAATCAATTCCGTCCTTTTATGTAATTTTCTTTGAATATTTCTTTGCTATTCAAAAAGTTTTTGTACTTTTGCAAAATATTAATTAAAAAAATAACGATAATGAAAACTAAATCTATTTTCGCAGTTATTCTAATTGCATTGTTCTCCTCCATAGGGGGGGGGTATTAAGAGCGTATAATTTCTCTTATACTTATCAAGGAAAAACCCTTTATTACACCGTTACAACTGCAAATAAGGTAACGGTATCCCCAAAATCAGAATCCCATCTTGGTTATGTAAGTGGTCGTGTAGTTATACCTTCTCGTGTTAAGTATGATGATATAACTTATTCTGTTACTTCCATTAGTAATAATGCTTTTAATGGTTGTGATAATCTAACAAGTATACTAATTCCTACTTCAGTTATTTGGATCGGTGACTCTGCATTCATGGGCTGTAGCCACTTAACAAGTATACCAATACCTAATTCAATTCGGCGTATTGGTTCGTCGGCGTTTAAAGGTTGTAGTAGTTTAACAGGTATAAAGATACCTAATTCTGTTGATGATATTGGTTTATTTGTTTTTGATAGTTGTAGTAGTTTAGTAAGTATTGCTATTCAACCAGGAGGACGACGTTATGATTCAAGAAATAATTGTAATGCGATTATTGAAAAATATAATAACAAACTTGTTCAAGGATGTAAAAATACTATTATTCCAACATCAGTTACTTCCATTGGTAAATATGCTTTTCATGATTGCATAGGGTTAACAAAAATAAAAATACCTTCTTCAATTACCAAAATTTATAATGGTGCTTTTGAGGGTTGTAGTAATTTAGCAAGTATTGAGATACCTTTTTCTGTTACTGATATCTCTTATTCTGCGTTCTTTAATTGTAGCAACTTATCGAGTATATCTGTACATCCTGGAAATCAAAAGTATGATTCAAGGAATAATTGTAATGCTATTATTGAAACAGCTACAAATACTTTAATTGTAGTTTGCAAAAATACCATAATACCTAATTCGGTTACTAAAATTGGTGATCAGGCTTTCGAAAATTGTAGTAGTTTAACAAGTATAACAATACCTAATTCGGTTACTGTTATTGGTGCGGAGGCTTTCTATGGTTGTAGTAGTTTAACAAGTATAACAATACCTAATTCGGTTACTTCTATTGGTAATTGGGCTTTCTATGGTTGTAGTAGTTTAACAAGTATAACAATACCTAATTCGGTTACTTCTATTGGTAATTGGGCTTTCTATGGTTGTAGTAGTTTAACAAGTATAACAATACCTAATTCGGTTACTTCTATTGGTAATTGGGCTTTCTATGGTTGTAGTAGTTTAACAAGTATAACAATACCTAATTCGGTTACTTCTATTGGTAATTGGGCTTTCTATGGTTGTAGTAGTTTAACAAGTATAACAATACCTAATTCGGTTACTTCTATTAAGTGGTGTACTTTTTATGGTTGTAACGGTTTAACAAATATAACTATTCCTTCTTCAGTTACTGAAATCGAGGCATATGCTTTCTCGAATTGTAGTAGTTTAACAACTATAACTATTCCTTCTTCAGTTACTAAAATCGAGGGAACTGCTTTCTGGGATTGTCCCATAAAAACTATTTATTTAAATCAGACTCATTGCCATCATTATCTTCTTATTTCTATTCGCAATATAGTTATTAGCCGCGATGTCGAAAAACTATTTGTACCAAAAGGCAGTTCTGATTATTATAATATGATATTAGGTGACCTTAATATTATTATACAAGAATATGAATTTTGATTATTCTTCGTATAATATCGAGATAAGTGATAGTAAGAAAAAAGGGAATTAAAGAATAACATTAATAAACAATCAAAAACAAAATAAGAAAATGAGAATAATTGCTGAGGCGAACGAAGAGAAGTGGAAACCAATGAATAATGTTCAATGGAAATGTGGACGTAGTGCAAAAGAGTTATTTAAGTATGCTAATAGTCCTGAGTTCAAAGAACATATTCCAAAGATTATAAACGAATGCGTAAATATAAATGAAGAGATCGAGTACATAGAGCTTCCCGAACAGTCAGTACCATTAGGTAAAGGAATGAAAAAAGGTGGTCCAAGAAGAACTGACTTGTTATTAAGAAGTAACGAACTGAACATATATATAGAAGCAAAAGTTTCTGAACCATTTGGCGAACCTATTAACAAAATTATAGCCAAGAACGGAGGGCAAGCAGATAGAGCAAAAGCCTTGTTAGACTTCCTATGTCCTAATCATAAAGCTGAGGCTAAAAAATACGGAATAGGATATCAATTATTTACTGCAACACGTTCTGCAATGTGGGATGCTCGATCTATTGGCAGATGTATTGTACTTATTATTGTTTTTGAGGGAAATATTGAACACGGATCTAATTATAAAAATAATTGTGAAAAAAATGAGAAAGATTTCGAACACTTCTTGGAAGTTGTTGAAGCTGATAAAAATGGCAAGATAGAAAAGACCATAGAGAATTCCACAGTAACATGTTGGATAAAGAAAATTAGAGTTAATATAGGTAATACCTTCACTATCTTGTAAGATGTCTTCATATTAACAAAAACTAAAATCACATCTATTGTAATGATATACAATAGATGTGATTTGGTTTATCCCCATTTATACTTCTTTGTGTAAAATAAATATCTGTAGATTTACACACTTGGGAGATAATACCATTATCTGTGGTTCTACCAAACAGGCGTCTCTACCTCTGCCTCTGTTGGAGTTTCTACTAACCAGGGTTCATAGTCATCATCTAAATCATACTCTTCTTCAATATTATTATACCTATCAATGTTGATAGAAGAAGCATCACCGATTTCACCCCATTGTACAGATACTTCATATTTCCTTAGGATTATAAGTGCAACCTTTCCATTATTAAGATTAATAACAGCAGCACCATCATTTTGTTTATATATTTTGCCAAAAGTAGAGAACTGTTTAATAAGCAATTTAAATAAACTACGAACCTTTCCTTCCATTCTCCCCGAGTTTTGAACCGACAACGAAAATGATACTGGTTTTACATTATTCCAAACATACCCAGTAGGTATTTCTTCATCGTGATAATAATAATATCCCCACAACTCATAATCAATAACCCTTTTGGTACGATATGTTTGTCTACTCAAATTGTCAGAAAATCTCATAGTAACATATCCCGAAACTCCACCAATTTGTTTTGAAAAACCAATATAAGGTCTATCGTACCAATACGGAGAATCTGCTTTATATGATTCGTTATCTTGACGTCCTACTTCTTTTATCTCTTTTGCTACAGCTTGAGCAGTAGTTGTTTTAAATGTCAAACCAAGTAGACCATCTGCGGTAATACCTAAATCTTTTACAAATTTATCAAGATCTACATAGTCACTCTCAATATATTGAGAACCCTCACTTAATCCTATTTCTTTGATATCAGGCAACCCTTCAACTTGTTTTCCTTCTCTATCAATAATAGATAACATCTTATCATCCATCTTTACTATTGTATGCTTACCGTCAAGCAACCTATATAAATATGATTCAACATATTTATCTGTTCCAATTTGGTTGTCTTTAATATCGATAAACTTATAATAAGTTTCATCTCCACTATTGACTTGTGCCAATAAAAGATCTTCTTGATCATAATATAACCTATCATACTTTGCACGAATAAGAGTCTCCCCTTTTATATTCATAAGGCCCCATCCTTCGCCATTGTAATAAATAAAGTTTTCTCCCTTTATCTGCGTTATTCCCTTGTATTTCCTGTTGGGTTTCACAATGGTATTTCCTTTATCATCTATTATACCCCAAGATTCTTGCCCATCTATCTTTACACTAATAGGCATCTTGCCATCAACAAAAATACCACCTATCTCTCCATATTTGTTTGCATTGATTTCAAACAAAACCTTACCCTTATTGTTAATAATGGTATACTTATACTTATCTTTCTTGCCACTTTGATATTGGGACTTATATCTTTTGTGAATACCTATTATTTTCCCATCTTGCCAATAAGTCATGTATATATATTCTGGTTTAACGACGCAATTACCTTTCGTATCAATGGCTCCCCAAAGAGAATCAGTGGTCATAAAGTTTGCATATCCTCCAAAAAATCTTGCTACACCATCAACTTCCTTACCATCTATCGTCTTTAACTCCTTGATTATAGACCCATCCTTCTTAATTAAAGAAACTGGTCTATTCTTTTCTGCAACAACTGCAACTCCTTTATAGAAAGTTGAGATATGAGCATAGTCTTTGCCAATCTTTTTAGGTTTTTCGGATGCCTCATACATTTCCCAAATATTATCTTCTGTTTGAACAAAAAAACGTCCTTCACGAACAATAGTAGGTTCATTTTTGAATTCTTCTTTGAATAGTACTTTACCATCCATAGAAATCATTCCCCATTGACCATCTTCTGTTTCTCTGTAGGGAATAGCCTCTACATGACTTGTTGTAATACTTTTGGTACAAGACAAACAAAGTAATCCGACACCAAACAAAAGTAATAAATTTAATTTCTTCATCTCTTTTTTTGTTTTTATATGTTAGTATATTCTTTTCTTGCTTAAAAATGTTTTTATAAAGTAAAGGAAGGAAAAATAGATTTAGTAGTATTACACATATTATTCTAAATGATTAATTTTCTGCAAAAATATAC
>CAVAII010000127.1:0-2559 GCA_963588535.1 Erysipelotrichaceae bacterium
TCATAAGATAAGGAGTGGCAAAATTCTTCTCCCTAGTGGCAACGGCAAGATCCCTTCTGGCAACGGCAAGATCCCTAGTGGCAACGGCAAGATCCATTGTGGCAAAATTTTGCTGGGGCAAGAGGACGGAGAGATAAAGAGAGAGGATGAAATGAAGAGGTTTTGAAGTAGAAAGATAAGGGGGAGAGGATAATGTAGTGAGGGAAATGTGGGAGATGATGAGGAGAAAGAGGAAGATAATAAATGGAAAGGGGGAGATAGAGGGGAGGGGAGAGGGAAAGATAAGTATAAGTAAAATGAAGATTTTGCAAAAATTAAATCGGTTATGTTTCTTTATTGTGTATTTAATTAAATTAACAAAAATAAACAAAAACGAACAGAAATGAAAAAGATGTTGTTTGCCCTTTTAGTGATGGGCGTTGGCTTAAATGCCAATTCACAAGTGGTTTATCAGGATTTTAGTACTAATCCGATAAATATTGATGGTTCAAATTCGGAGTATTCATTATCATTTTTCGCAGGCGAGGAGGCTTTTATGATACAAAACTACTCTTCGTATGGCGAGGCGATATACTTTGCAAGTATGATGTCAGGTTCGGCAGTAGTCTCTACAGAAGCAGATTACAATGCTAATGTTGATGCCCTTACAGAAGGGACAACGATAGGAAGTAACTCCACTTTCTTTGGCTATGATGACACACAATCGCCGTATTTTAATATTCTTTACTTGCCAAATGAGTATATGTTTGGCGAAAATATGAGCGGAGATAAGTATGTCGGTTTCAAGTTCCAACACTCTAATAATACTTATTATGGTTGGGCGGAGATAAGTTTGGAAGAGGATAATGGTAATTACAAAGTTGTCCTTTCGGCGTATGCTTATCAATCTACACCTAATACACCTATCAAGGCAGGGGATAAAGGGTTGAGTACGGTGAAAGATGTTTTTTCGGATATTAGTTTGAGCGTTTATCCTAATCCAGTAAGTGAGGTTGTGTGCTTAAAAACTAATCAGAGAATAGATAATGTTGAGGTTGTTAATTGCTTAGGTCAAAGGGTTTTTATTACAGATCGAGTGGAGAATATAGACGTCTCTAACTTAGACAAAGGACTTTACCTTTTGAATATACAAAGCGAAGGTAATACAATAACAAGAAAATTCGTTAAACGATAAAGATCTAATAAATAATGCCTACCCGAGAATTAGGGTAGGCATTAATCTGTTATTTCGGTTAGTTAGTTTGATTATTTTGTTTAATCAATCTGTTATTTCAATTAGTCAATCTTAACGATTTTGTACTTAGTGGTACCTAAACCGATAGCCTCGGCGTGATCGATGATATGAGTACCTTTTTGCTTCTCAATACGTTCGATTAGTGGCTTAGTGTTATTCTCTTTTGTTACCTCCATATTGTAGATAATATCAACGCAAGCCTTGTCCAAAGCAACAGGGTCGGTAGAGGCTAAGATGCCGTAGTCCTTGATAGTAGGGGTCTTAGGGTTGGCGTTGCAGTCGCAATCGATAGACATATTGTTCATAACTGCGATATAAACGATTTTGCCTTTGAACTTGTCGGCAACGGCTTTGGCAGCCTCAGCCATACATTCTGTAAAGTCGTCTTGTGTAGCAAGAGAATCCCAGAAAACTTTTTGGTCAGTAGTCTTACCAGCAGTATGAATATAAACCTTACCAGCAGAAGAGGCAAAACCAATAGATTGATTCTTTAAAACTCCGCCGAAACCAGCCATTTGATGTCCTTTGAAGTGAGCAAGATTGACAATAAAGTCGTAATTATTGATATGAGAACCAACGATATCGTACTTCAAATGCTTACCATTTGCGATAGGCAACTTTACTTCGCCCTCTTCGTCCAAGATATCAACGGTAGCGATTTGGTCATAACCGTGTTGTTTGGTAGTTTGACGATGTTTGACAGTGGTGTTTCTTGTGCCGTCGTAAGCAGTGTTGCACTCAACGATGTTAGCATTGAGTTGTTTTACAAGTTTTGCAATCAACTCAGGGCTAAGAGCATTAACGCCTTTGCCTTCTCCCGTAGATATTTTTACACCTACTTTACCTTCTGCCTTAACGCCTAATTTCTCGTAGATTTTTACAAGACTCTCGGGCGAGATTTCACTGGTCATATAGACAACGCTTTCTGTTTCGGTAGCAGTCTCGGTTGAGGTCTCTGTGTTAGTAGTTTTGCTACAAGAAATAAAAGTAAATAATCCCAAAGTGATGGCGATTACGGATACAATTCTTCTTTTCATTGTTGTTATGTGTATAAAGGTTAATATTTCTGTTTGTTTTAGGCTGTTTTACCTTGTGTTTAGCAGTCTGTTTGTTCTACTGGTTGACTACCAGGAGCGACTTTCTCGGTTGGGTTAGACTTGTAATTATTCTCTTCGAAGCATTCATCGCCATCGCAAGCGACTAATAACAAAGGTAATGCGAAAACAGCAATCAATAATGTTGCTATAAGTTTATTCCTTTTCATAATGGTTTAGTTTTTATGTGTTATACTCCCTAAATTTTCGGTTGCAAAAGTAATATTTTTT
>CAVAII010000127.1:2569-16651 GCA_963588535.1 Erysipelotrichaceae bacterium
AAAAAGAAAAAAACATTAAAATAATTGTTGATTTTATAATAAAACGCCGTTTTTTTAGTTTATAAAATGGTTTATTTTTGGAAGATAGAGAAGATATTTTTTTAATTTTTAGAGTTGATGTTTTCAAAGAAGAATATAGCGATATTTCTATTAATAGCAGGAGGGGGATTTTCCCTTCGGGCTCAGAGTACTGCAGGAAATGAGGCATTTGCAGTGCTAAACCTTTTCAATTCTGCACAGATGACTTCAAGAGGTTTGAGTTTTATGCCGAGATATACTGTAGATGTGCCTTCGGCATTGACTAATCCTTCACTTATTAGTGATTCGCTTAACAATAAAGGGACGATTACCTATACGGATTTGTTTGGTAGTACTTTTCAGGCAGCACTTTCTTTTGCTCATACCTTTAATAAAATCGGTACTTTGGGATTTGGGCTACAATATATTAATTATGGTAGTTTCAAACAGACAGAAGCCAACGGCGAGGTAACGGGTACCTTCTATGCTAACGAATATATGTTTACTATTGGTTGGGGAACGCAGGTTGAGAAGAATATATATTTGGGTGCGACCTTTAAGCCCTTGGTTTCGCAGTATGAGTCTTACACTTCTTTCACATTAGCCTTCGATTTGGCTGCAACTTATTATGATCCGAACAAGAGTTGGCAAGTTTCAATGATATTAAAGAATATTGGACGGCAAGTTTCGTCTTTTAATAGCGTAAGAGACACGCTTCCAACGGACTTACAATTAGGTTTTTCGAAGAAATTCTCCCACGCACCATTGACTTTATACGTAGTTGCAGACAACTTAACCAAATGGAATATAAGAGAAGACGACCCATTGAACCCTCGAGACAAACAATCTATTAGCGGAGAGGTAGACGAGGAGAGTAAGGTTGCAGCATTTTTGGACAAAGGATTCCGTCATCTGCAATTTGCTTTGGATATACAGCCTTCACAATATTGGTATCTATCCGTAGGTTATTCTTGGCGAAGACATCAAGAGATGAAAGTAGATGATGCCTTCTCGATAGCAGGTATCTCATACGGATTAGGAATAAAGTATAAGAAATTCACACTTTCTTACGCAAGAAACGAATATCATAATTACGGATCTCCAAACTATGTCACTTTGGGATATACATTCTAATCCTTATTATAATGATTAGTTGCGGTAAGTTGTGGTCTTATCGTCTTTTGCCGTTAGAAAAGAAATATGTTAAGCCGACACTATAATTACGCCAACGGAAGTTGTTGTACGAACCTATGTTAAGAAATCCCATAGCGTAATAGACATTTAACTCTAAGTTATGATTGAAGTCATAACCTATACCAAACAAGAAACCGACGTCCTCTTTTTTGATACAGTTCTCATCGAAAGTTTTGTATTCTTGCTCTATTAGATAATCGCTCGGTGTCTTGCCTTCGGTATCGTAAGGAGTTTTGTTAATATATTTGATTGTGCCACCTATGCCATACGTAAAGAATGGAGCAAAATAACAAAGAAAACCTCTGCCTTTTCTCTCGTCTCCGAATTTCATTTCAAAGGTTAGTTCCAAATCCATTAAATAGGCATTGACTTCATTCCTAAATGTTAGATCTTCTTCGTAGGTATAGCCCTTGCTAACAAAATTCAAGATAGGACGAAAATATATATTATAGACAAGATGTTTCTCGCCACAAATACCTGCTTTCCAACCGATATCTTTGTTAATGCCGTTGGTTTGATTTATCCAATCTCGGCTAACATTAACATTAATACCAAATTTCCAAGGGTCTGTACTGCTCTTTGGCCTTTCGTAGCCGTATTCTATTTGAGAGAATACGACTATGTTGGCCAAACAAAACACTATTATCAAAAACAATTTTTTCATTTCAACTTCTTAATAATTTTCAACAACTCTTCTTGTGAAGATATTTTATAACCTTGAGACAAATAGATAACATCGCCTTTGTTTATCAAAGTAAGGATAGGGTAATTGCCTTGAAACTCACATTTGGTAGCGGTAAGGATTTGCTTTTCTATTGTTTTGTTTTTGTCTAATAAGACGATAGTATTCTCGGGTAAGTCAGGGAAAGTAGAGGTTGAGAAACCTTTATTCAATAGACTATTATCCAAAACCAAAACCAAAGTAACGTCAGTTTGATTATCAAAATCTGCTTTGCTCTTTGCTATATCTACTAACAAATGTCTTGAAGGCTCTTTGTAAGGATCTATTACTGCTACGATAACGGCTTTGTCTTTGTCTACTATTTGTTTAATGTTATAGTTTTGGTTAGCAGTTTTGTTTTTGTAAGCAATAGTTTTAAGGTTATTATCCAAACTTACTTTGCCATACGAAGCAACTTCTTCTTCTATATCAGGGATTGTTATAGTAACGTTAGTAGTTTGGTTAGGTTTCAAACTAAAATAAGTCTCATTTATTCTTACCTTACCAGCAGAATTACGATTGCCGACCATTAGTCTATATTCGCCTGCACTAACTTGTAAGGTGTCAGGGAATTTGTCAAAATGTGGATCGTATTCATAATCTAAGGTTTGGAATTTGTTATTGATTAATTTCTGAATAGTAAACTGCATATAGTATTCTGGTTTGATGGCGTTTGCCTTATCGTTATTGTTTACTATTAGAGTACAATTATTAACCTCTTTGTTAGTGTTTGGTAGGGCGAAAGCATATTGCCAATCGGAGTTCTTTCTCCATTGTGCTCTACCTGTTGCCCATTCGTAACGGGCTTCTATACCAAAGGTTCTGGCAATAGCAACAAATAGGATTTCTCTTGATTTGATATCTGCTTGTCTTGCTTTCAAAACACCGATAGGGGAGATAGGTACGCCGTAGTAATTATCTTTGGTATTTACTTTTATGTTGATTCTAATCCATTCACTCAAATCGTTACCATTGATAAATACGTATCTAATCTGTTTGAAATAGTCTTTGATAAAACTACGCCAAGGGGTGATTTTCTCTAAGGCTATACGAGGGTTGATAATATAAGGAGAGGTCTCGCCTTCTTTTATATTATTTAAGTGATCCATAAAGGTAGCGTAATCTACATCTCGAAGGTCTTTTTCATATACCATACGGAGCATTTTCTCTGCTAATGGGTGATGACTATCCAATACTTTTTGGATATCTTTGTAGTTACCCCAAGATTTTTGTATCAAATCGTTATCTGTTTTAGGGAAAGTGGCAATATAAGCATTACGAATAGAGTCTTCTTTGACTAATCTTTCATTATTCTTTTTTACTAATTTTTCGTCCAAAGTTGTGATAGGCATTGCTTTTGGTGGAGTAATGGTAAGGGTATTTGTATTGCCTATTGTTTGTAAGAAATCTTTCTTTATAGTGATTGTTACGTTAGTCTCTTGTGCAAAGACTTGTTTTTGTGCAAAAGCGTTATCGGTCTTAGCCCAAACTACCAAATCTCCATAACCTGTTGTTAGACTTGCTCTGCCAAGACTATCGGTTTTGATAGTTGCCAAAGGATAATATTCTGCGTAGTTGTAAAGTCCGAAAGATACCTCGGCATTAGGTTGAGGGGTGCCGTCTTCGTTTAGTACCTTTACGGTAAGTTTCTTAGTAGGGGCAAAATTACCCAAAAGGTTTATAACAGAATATTTATCTTCTACACGATTCTTTTCTTCCTTGCCGTTGTATTTACCAAATACTGTGGTATGTACCATCATAGCACGTTTGACAGGAGCATCGAACCAACCAACATTAAGTTTGGCTTCTGGTTCACAAGCACCCAAGTAGTACCATTTACCATCTACCCAAACTTCTACCCAAGCGTGATTATCATCCGTATGAGCCCAGCGAGGAGTATAACACTGGCGAGCAGGAATACCAACACTACGCAAAGCAGTTACTGCAAAAGTACTCTCTTCTCCACAACGTCCCCAAGAGGTACGCATAGAAGCCAAAGGAGAAGAAGTCCTGCCGTCAGAGGCTTTATAGTTTACATACTCATGACACCAATGGTTTACTTCCAAAGCAGCATCGTACATATTCATATTTTTTATTCTGTCCTTAATCATACGGAACATTACCATACGAGCAGTATCTAAGTTCTCGTTATTTACTCTATAAACAAGGACAAAGTGTTTGAATATATCCTCTGGTATTTTCTTTCCCCAAGAGAAAGTATTTCTTGCCTCGATAGCCGATTTTACCTGAGCAATATAGAAAGATGTATCATAATCTAACTTATCGCTTAGAGGCATATACTCATATAAGAAATCTAAATATTGTTTTTCTTCATTAGTTAGGTTAGTTTGAGAAAAACCTATTGCACTTGTGACCAAGAATAATGCAATTAAAAGTATCTTTTTCATCTCTGTATCTTTATTTATTAGGTTTTAGGATTGAATTGTATGCACTTGTGTTATTAAGTAGGTTGATAGCCTGTTTGACTTCTTTATCGTTTTGAATCATGGCTTCTACTCTGCCTTTTTGATTATAGTATCTAACAACTATTTCGCTTAATAGTAACTCTTTTATTTCGTCTTTGAACTTATAAAGGTCGTTTTTCTTATCTTCTTTTATTTTTTCTTGTGCTTGTTCTAATAACTTCTTTATATTATCATCGCACTTTTCGTCCTTAGCGTTGTTTATTAGTGTCTTTATACCTTCTTCGGTTGGCGTTGTATATGTGTAGTCTTTGTCTTTAAGGAAGGCAACAAAGTCGTCATATATTTCGTCTGTTATCTCAAATTCTTTTGCACTCGGTATAGTAGGGTACTGACTTACGAATTGTGTTGCGTAATCAAAAGGTAAGAATTTTAGTAATAAAGCAATAGATATCTGACTAGCGTATTCTGTC
Organism: Erysipelotrichaceae bacterium; assembly: GCA_963588535.1. Taxonomy (GTDB): domain Bacteria; phylum Bacteroidota; class Bacteroidia; order Bacteroidales; family P3; genus Scybalousia_A. The sequence goes on from CAVAII010000127.1 coordinate 7,399, forward strand.
TGAAGGATACTATCTGGTTCTATTCCATAACCATCATAGACTGTTCTACCGCCTTTGGTCTTAAAGGCTGTACGGAGTGAATCATTTATCTTCATTGCACGACCCGAATTATCTCTATGTGAATAATCTATTGCCTGTATACAACGTCCAGAAGGGATATAATATTTGGATACCGTTACTTTTAGTTGTGTGTTGTATACCAAAGGAAGTACATTCTGCACCAAACCTTTGCCGTAACTTCTTTGACCCATAATAACGGCTCTATCCAAATCTTGTAACGATCCGCTTACTATTTCGGACGCCGAGGCAGAAGATTGGTCTATTAATACTATAATAGGTATCTTGGTGTCTACGGCTGCTTTGGTTGTTTTGTGAGTTTGGTTACGAGAGGCTAACTTTCCTTTGGTTGTAACTATTGTTTCGCCTTTGTCTACAAAGATATTAACTATATCTACTGCCTCATTAAGCAATCCGCCACCATTGCCACGCAAATCTAATATAAGACCTTTCATACCTTGCTTTTTTAGGGTATTGAAGGCAGACAATACATTATTAGCAGCATTCTTTGTAAACTCATTAAGTTTGATATAGCCGATACTATCTGTTAGCATACCGCTATAAGGTACGTTAGCAAGAGAGATTGCTTTTCTTTTGAATTTGAAATTCATTATCTTGCCACCTCTATCTACTTTCAATTCTATATCACTGCCTGCTTGTCCACGAAGATATTCTCTAACTTGGTCGTTAGTCTTACCTTTTGCGTTTTGATTATTTACCTCTAAGATAATATCGCCCGCTTTTAGTCCTGCTTCGTAGGCAGGTTGTCCCTCGTATGGCTCAGAGATAACAGTGTTGCCGTCTTTGGAATGAATCAAAGCACCTATACCGCCGTACTCTCCTAACATTTGGAGTTTGACGTCTTCTATCTGACTCTCGGGATAATAATTAGTATAAGGATCTAATTTATTTGTCATGGCATCAATAGCAGTCTGAATCAAATCTCCTTCATTGATGTCATCTACATACGTAGTGTACAAAGTTTTATAAACTGTTGAGAAAATTTCCAAATTCTTTGACAATTCAAAACCTCTATCCGTCTTGGTATTATTTTGAGCAACTACACAAAAAGGTAATACAATTGTAGCAATACCAAACAACAGAAAACTCTTTAGTCTTTTCATTATTATTTCGCCTTTTTTTGTTCGTAATTTCGTTTGCAAAATTAATCATTATAAAACAAAAAAACATATTTTCGCAAAAAAAATTTTTATAAATCTTCTTATTGTGAAAAAATATTTATAATTTTGCAAACTAGAAAATAATAAAAAACTAATTAAATAAATAAAAAAATTTAGTAGATACTATGGCTATAATTGGTAGAATTAGAAAAAGAGGAGGATTGGCTGTAACTGTTGTTGCTATTGCAATTCTTGCGTTTGTATTTAGTGATCTCCTAACAAGAAACACAGGAGAAGGTATGCCTTCTAAAGTTGCTTCTGTAGATAATATGGATATCAACATTAATGAATTTGAATCTTTAAGCGAATTAAATGAAAATAATATGCGTAGTCGAACTGCTGATGGCAAGATGACACAAGAGCAGACTTTCCAAACAAAGATTATGGCATTCCAACAACTTCTTAGTGAAAAACTTTTGGATAGAGAATGCTCTAATTTGGGTATTACAGTAGGAGAAGACGAAATTAGTGATATGTTCCTAGGAACATTTATCTCTAATGTAGCACGTCAGCAATTTACTGACCCAACTACTGGACAATATAACACACAAAATGTTCGCCAAATTATGTCTCAATACGATAATATGCAAGCAGAACAAAAACAAGCATGGCAACAAATCAAGAAGAGTGCAATAGACGAACGTTTGCAACAAAAATACGGCATCGTTTTGATGAAAAGTTTCTATATGCCTAAAGCAATGGCTAAATATTTGGCAAGTGTAGATAACAAAGTTGTAGATACTCGTTATGTTGTCTTATCTTATTCTTCTATTGACGACACTAAGATAAAACTTACAGACGAAGATTACGAGAAATATTATCAAGAACACAGAAATGAATTTTTCCAATCAGAAGAAACAAGACAGTTGGAGTTTGTTAAGTTTGATGTTAATCCGTCTCCTGCAGATATCTCAACGATTAACGACTCTGTTGTAAAATTGTTCGCAGAGTTACAAAATACTTCAAACTCTGAGATGGAGGCTTTCGTTTCTTTCGTATCAGATATCAAATATGATAGCACCTATTATAAGAAATCTGACCGTGCTATTACTGCTTATTTCCCAGATTCTATAATCGCATCTAAGGGAGCAGATTCTTATTTGGAGCCTCGTCAAGTTGGTAACAACTGGATATTTGGTAAGGTACTTAGTCAACAATCTCGTCCTGATTCCGTTAAGTTTGCTATTATTCCTATCTTTAATAATAAGATCGGTACAGAACAAATCAAACGTACTCCAGAACAAGAGAAAGCCTTAGTAGATTCTCTATATAATGTAATAAGCAAAAATCCTGCATTATTCGAAGAGAATGTTACTAAATACTCCGATGACAATAGCACCAAAGACAAATTTGGTGATCAAGGTTGGGTTGCTGACGGACAACTTGCAGAGGATATGTTTGCATCTATTATCTCAACTCCTGTTAATGGCGTATTCTTATACAATCGTCCAGACGAAGCAGGCGACTATATAGTTAAGGTAACAGGCAAAACAGAATTGCAATCAAAGATAAGAGTTGCTAAGGTTGTTATGGGTATTCGTCCAAGCGATAAGACAATCAACGATGTAAAAGATAAAGCAAATATCTTCCTTTCTAAAGTTAAAGACCTTGCAACTATGAAAGCACAAGCACAAAAAGAGAATCTTAACCTTAATACCACAGCCGTTACTCAGATGGATTATCAATTAGATGGTACTCCTTACGCAAGAGAGGTAGTTTCTTGGGCTTTTGGTAAGAAAATAAAAGAAGGTGAAATAGCAAGTGAGATATATGAATTGCAAGATGTTGATAATTTCCGTGATATGTTTGTTATCGTTGGTTTGAAAACTATCCAAGAAAAAGGTATTATGTCTTTGGAGTCTTTGAAAGACAATCCTCAATTCGAACGTTTGGTTAAATTAGACAAGAAAGCACAACAATTGATGGACAAAGCAAATCAAACCTTAAAATCTAATAAGACCTTAGAGACATTTGCTGCTAAGACTGCTACTACAATTGATACTGTATTGGGTGTTACATTTGACGCTAACTCATACGGACGTTTCGGCGGTGAGATGAGTGTTATTGGTACTGTTGTAGGACATAATGCAAAAGGTTTGCTTAAACCTATAAAAGGGTCAAGTGGAGTTTATGTCGTAAATATCGACAATATCAGCAAGAGTGCTAACGCAATGGACGCAGAGACAATTCGTCAAGGCTATATGCGACAAGTTAGTCAGCGAATGCAGAGACTTTCTCCGATAGGCGTTCTGTACGAACAGGCAAATGTTAAGAATTACTTTGTTAGATATATAAGTAAATAAGGATATTGAAAGTAAATAAAAATGTTAAAAGAAGGTAAGTGAGTCTTGTTCATTTACCTTCTTTTTTATATGACTGATGTTTTTAGATGGTTACTCGGTGAGAGGAGTTGTAAGTGCTATTTTTGTGATATTAGATTTCGCCAAAATAAAGTGTCATTTTATCAAAATATTCTTTGAGATTATTCTGATAAAGTTTGATTTTATTTTGATAAAGTGACACTTTATTTCATTAACTATTAATCGTGGAGTTATAGAAGTTAAAAAGTCTATATTTAGAAAAACTATTTTCTCTCTCAATTAAGGACATATAAAGAAAATAGAACATTTTGACTATCGCTTAAAAGTCAAACGAAAAAGGAATCAAACTACTGACGGAGTCAAATTGTATAATGGTATTATCTTGACGATGGATAAGAATCCTTATCGGTTTTTTGCTACGTTGCGTCTCTGTTTCTATCATAACTTGTCTACATGATCCGCAAGGGAATGCCGTTGCTAACCTATTGTTTTCGTCTTTTGCACTAATTGCCAAAGCACTTACAATGCCTTCTTTGGTACCTGCAGCAAATAAAGCAGTTCTCTCGGCACAGAGACCATTAGGGTAGGAGATATTTTCTTGATTCGTTCCGCCAACTATTTCGCCCGTGCTTAGTCGTACTGCACAACCGACTTTGAAATGTGAATATGGGGAATAAGAATAGTTGGTCATTTGTATGGCGTGGTTGATTAACTCTTTGTCTTCTGCGTTCAACTCCTCCAAAGTGAATATTCTGTATTTTATTTCTAATTTTTCTTCTTGCATTGTCGTTAATGGTTGTTAGTTTATGAGAGCAAAATTACTAAAAAAATCTTGTAAGAGAAATTTTTTCTAACTTTGCACTTTGATATTTTGATATTTTTAACCTGAACAATAAGCAAAAATTATTGTTATCACAAGTGAAACAAATGTTAAGAGATAAGTTGCCAAAGTTTGCAGTAGGTTTGTCGCCGATGGACGATATTACAACTATGGAATATAGAAATATTTGTAAATCATACGGGGCAGACGTCTTGTTTACCGAGTTTGTGTCTTCTGATGCCTTGATACGAGACGTGGAAAAGAGTTATCAAAAGATAGCCTTCAAAGAAGAGGAACGTCCTGTGGGTATTCAGATCTTTGGGGCGAATGAACAGTCCTTGGTAGAGGCTGCACAGAGGGTTGAGGAGTTAGATTCGGATTTTATTGACATCAATTGGGGCTGTCCGATGAAGAAAATTGCGACCAAAGGGGCAGGTAGCGGGATTTTGCAGGATATAGACAAGATGATAAAGATAACTCGGGCAGTTGTTAAGAGTGTTAAGAAACCTGTTACGGTCAAAACGAGAATCGCTTACGATAATAATTCAGCAAAGGTAACGGATTTTTGTGAGGCGTTGCAAGATTGCGGTATACAATTATTAAGTATTCACGGCCGAACCAAACAACAGATGTATAATGGCAGTGCAGATTGGACACTTATCGGCGAAGTGAAGAATAATCAGCGAATGACGATACCTATTTTTGGTAATGGGGATATTGATTCGGCAGAAAAGATGCTCGAATATAAGAATCGGTATGGTGTTGATGGTATCCTAATCGGTAGAGGGTCGATTGGGAGGCCGTATATTTTCAAACAATGCCATCAAATCTTAGAACAGCAAGATATTTCCCCTACTAATAGACAGTTATATGAGCCAACGACAAGAGAAAAGGCGATGATATGTAAACAACATTTCACTTCTTTGTTAGACAATCGACAGGAGAGGAACGCAATTATAATAATGAAGAAGTTTTATAGTAAATATTTTTCCTCGATTACTAATTTCAAACCATTCAAAATGAAGTTGATAAACGCAGATAATAAGGAAGAGATACTATTGCTTTTGGACGAGATAGCGAATATGGAGTAGGTAGATATTTTTGATAATCAAAACAAAATAATTGGTATAAGAGAAAAAATTTGTAATTTTGCAAAGTAATTTTAACAAAACAAGTTTTTAGAAAAAATGACAAAAAAAGAATTATTGAGCCAAACCATTGAACACATTGATATCAAGAAGTTGGATTCTACTGAGATTATCAATGCAATGAGCAAGATGTCTTTTGCTTCAAGAGAGACTGCTATCGCAGCAGATTATTTAGAGAGAATGATTGAGGACAAAGACTGTTCGAACATACTAACCTTGGCCGGTAGTACTTCTGCTGCAGGTTGTATGCAAGTTTATGTTGATATGGTAAAGAGCAACATGATAGATTGTGTTGTATCTACCGGTGCATCAATAATAGATATGGATTTGTTTGAGGCATTAGGTTTCAAACATTACAAAGGTACTCCATATATTAGCGATATGGAGTTAAGAGACAACTATGTTGATAGAATCTATGACACATTTATTGATGAGGAAGAATTACAAATCTGCGACAAGACAGTAAAAGAGATTGCCGATAGATTAGATCCTCGTCCTTATTCTTCAAGAGAGTTTATCAAAGAGATAGGTAAATGGTTGTCTGAGGGTAATGCTAAGAAGAAAGATTCTCTAATTCAAGCATGTTACGAGAATAATGTACCTATTTTCTGTCCTGCTTTCTCTGATTGCTCAGCAGGTTTTGGATTAGTTATGCATCAAGTTGCTCATCCTGATAAACATGTTAGCATAGACTCTGTTAAGGACTTTTTGGAGTTGACTAATATTAAGATTGCTGCCAAAACGACTGGTTTGTTTATGATTGGTGGCGGTACTCCTAAGAACTTTGCACAGGATACAGTTGTTTGTGCAGAGGTTTTGGGTCATGAGGTTGATATGCACAAATATGCAGTACAGATAACCGTTGCTGACGTTAGAGATGGTGCTTGTTCTTCTTCTACATTGAAAGAAGCAGGCTCTTGGGGTAAGGTTTCTCCTACCTACGAGCAGATGGTATATGCCGAGGCTACGACAGTATTGCCTTTGATTGTGTCTTACGTTTATCACAAAGGCGAATGGAAAAACAGAAAGAAGAGAGAATTTTCTAAATTATTCGAATAGTATCAACCAAATAGATAACTATTAGAGTAGAATAAAGAAAAGAAAATTTTTCATAAATAGATGCCATTTTGTTGTTTGGATACAATAAAGTGGCATCTTTGTTTTTATATTCAAAGACGAAGGAGAGAAAAAGGAAAGAATAATATAGTATTGTTAATTAAATAGATAAGAAATTTTTTGAAAAAAATTGTAGATTTTTTATTGTTTTTCGGAAAATAATTAATAATTTTGCAACCGAAGAGTAATGGTTGTTGGGTATGGAAACAAAGAAAAAATCATATAGTGTTGTATCTTTTTTGATATTGTTCGTATTCTGCTTGTTCTTAGCAGAAACTACGGGAATGTCAGGTAGTTATAACTATGGTTTTGCCACATTCGATAACGCTAATATCTCATTTGTTCAGCAAAAAAAGACTGCAAAATATTTCTCTGACTATACAAACACAGACAAAAACGACTGCGTGTTGGCTATTAACAACACTCGTTTGAATGTAATGGACGATACTCATTGTTCGGAGTATGATGAGAGTACGTTTGTATATAAAGAGTTTTCGCAAGACTTAGTTTCTTATATCCAAAACTATTCTTGCGATAGAGTAATCCATCCTCCGTTGGAGGAATTGGGAGTATTGTTGATATAAATCTTTTCTTGAAGAATTCTTTTGTTTTATCGGGTTTGCGACTCTTTGTTTTAACGTATTAATATCGCAAACCATTAGAATGGGACTAAGAAAAAGAAAGACTTTTTTCAAGTAAGATTTATAAATTCTTTTGATATAAGGGTGCAGGATCTAAGTATTTTGCACCTTTTTTTGTTTTTACATAGATTTTAAGCAAATAAATTCGCAACTTCTGCGTTATAACTTTACTGTCACAATAAATAATTAAAAAAGAGATGGAAAATTACCAAATAAATTTGAACAAAAATCCATTAGTTGCATACTTGCAGAAGATGCCTAATGAATTTACTAAAGCAGACATCATCAACTACATAAAAGATAATGGTATTGAGCAAATCAATTTCCGTTACGCTGCTGGCGATGGTCGTTTGAAGACATTAAACTTCGTTGTAACCAATGAAGAATACTTAGATCAAGTATTGACAATGGGAGAAAGAGTAGATGGTTCTTCTCTATTCTCTCACATGAAGGCAACTAGTTCGGATCTTTACATATTGCCAAGATTTTCTTCCGCATTTGTAGATCCTTTTATGCAAATCCCAACGCTTTGTTTCTTATGTTATTACTTCGATAAGGATGGTAATCTTTTGGAGTCTTCACCTGAATATATCCTAAAGAAAGCGGAAGACAATTTTAAGAAAGTTACCGATGGTATGGAGTTCTATGCAATGGGTGAGTTGGAATATTATGTTGTTGGAGACCAAACAGAAACCTTTGAGTGTGAACAACAACGTGGCTATCAGGAGTCTTCTCCGTTCACTAAGTACGAACAATTTCGTTCCGAAGCAATTAATATGATGGCACAAGCAGGTTGTATCATCAAATACGCACATTCTGAGGTTGGTAACTTTACTCAAGACGGCAAGAACTATGAACAAAACGAAATAGAGTTCTTACCTGTTCCTGTTCAGGACGCTGCTGACCAACTAATGATTGCTAAATGGATCCTTCGTACACTTGCTTGTGAGTATAACTTAAATGTAACCTTTGCCCCTAAGATTACTGTCGGTGAGGCAGGTAGCGGTATGCATATTCACACAAGAGTAGTAAAAGGTAACAAAAATATGTACGTTGAGGACGGCAAATTGTCCGATATCGCCAAAAGAGTTATCTCTGGTATCATGACTTTGGCTCCTTCTTTGACTGCTTTCGGCAACGCTAACCCCACTTCTTATTTCCGTTTGGTTCCTCATCAAGAGGCTCCTACGGTTGTTTGTTGGGGAGATAGAAACCGTTCGGCTATGGTTAGAGTGCCATTGGGTTGGACTAATGGAAAAAATATGTGTAAGATTGCTAATCCTTTGGAAGACGACAAATTACCAGAGATAATGAACAAACAAACTGTTGAGTTCCGTTGTCCTGATGGTAGTGCTAACGTATATTTGTTGATGGCTGGACTTGTTGTCGCTGCTACCTTAGGAATGCAAAACAAAGACTGGAAAGAAATCACCGATAAGACTTATATGACCGAAAGTACTAACAAAGATTTGTTGGAACAATTGCCTTCTTCTTGCTATGAGAGTGCAAAATGTTTGGAGAAACAAAGATCATACTATGAGAAGGATAATATCTTTGATAAGTCTTTGATTGATGGTCTTATAAATACCTTAAAGTCTTTTGATGATGCTACCTTAAGACAAGATATCGAGCATAAACCAGAAGAGATTAAGAAATTGGTTAAGAAATATTTCTATTGCGGATAATAAACAAAGAGAATAGATTTTTGTCTTAATCAAACAAGATAAAGAGATCTAATAAAATCAAGCGTTCGTACTACAATCAAAAAAAATTGTAGTACGAGTTTTTATGATAATCATCTAAAAAATAGAGAGTAAAAGATATCCTATCTTGCGGTTAAGATTTTGAGAAAGGGTGGTTAAGGTTTATGACTATAAAAATATCTATTGTTTTGAATAGTTAAGGAGATGCCAAAATAAAATCAGTAATCGTTAGAATAAAATCAGTAATCGTTAGAATAAAATCAGTA
>CAVAII010000128.1:0-12952 GCA_963588535.1 Erysipelotrichaceae bacterium
CTCCATGACACCAATATAAAACGCCACCAAAATAATTACTGATAATATTCTGGCGATTACTGATTTTATCAAAATAATTACTGATTTTATTTCAGCGATTACTGATAATATTTTAACGAATACTGATTTTATTTTGCTAAAATCAGTATTCATTTTCGAGGTTATTAATCACGTCTTTATAAGACAATTATTCCATAGATTCTAACATCAAAAGCAGACGATTTTTGATATTAACAGGCGTTACACTATTATCAAAATCCAAAGCTAAATAGTTCAACCTCGGATACATCTCCTTAATTTTGTTCTCAACTCCCTTACTAATGATATGATTAGCAATACAGCCAAAAGGTTGCAACGAAACAACAGTATTTATTCCGTGCTGAACCATATTAACTATCTCGGCAGGCAACAACCAACCCTCACCAAACTGAGTATATAAAGGAATAATATCCTTAACTTTGGTAGACAAGTCAAAAACATTGTCCAAAGGATGATAATAACGGAACGAGGACATAACTTTGTTGCAAGCGTCTATTCGTTTCTTAACCATCTTATAGAAGAAATCCATAACAAATTGTGGAATAGATTGTTTCTCTATATTATTCTCCCGATTAACTTTTCTATTAACGAAAGTCTGAACAAAGAATGTCATCAAACTTGGAGGAATTACCTCTATGCCTTGTTCCATTAACCAATTGCTTACATCATGATTAGCAAAAGAATGGTATTTCAAATAAATCTCACCAACAATACCGACTTTATACTTTTCGATGTTTTCTTTTGGAAGATAAGAATTGAAATCCTCTACAGCAACTTTCAACAAATTATCAATAGATTTGCTATCCTCTTTAAGAATCAATAGTTTGACCTTCCTAATATAATCATCGTGCAAAGTTTTTACTTTCTTTTTGTCTTCTTCTTTGCAACGTACGATAGTAGAACAATACAGATGCGACAGAGAATCACCAAACAAAATCGTAGAAAGTGTCAATGGCAAAGTCTTTTTCCAATTTAACTGAAAGCCTTCTTGTTTCTTTGCCGTATTACCACCAAATGACACACTAAGTACAGGAACGTCCTTAAAGCCTGCATCAACTAATGCCTTACGAATAATAGAGTAATAATTAGTTGCTCTACATTGACCGCCAGTTTGAGTAATACCGACAGCAACTTGCGACAAATCATAATCACCGCTTTTCAAGGCTTTGATAATATCTCCAACTATCAGCGTAGCAGGATAACATACCTCGTTATTAGCATATTTTAGTCCCTCCTCTGCAGAAGAATAATCGCTCTTTGGCAGCACTATCAAATCATAACCATTGATTTTGAACAACTCTGGTAAGAATGGCGAGATATAATCTGTAAAGAATGGTGCAAGTATTGTACGATGTTTCTCCTGTTTAGAGAAATCTTTGGTATCAACGAATGGTATATCCGCTTTGTTAACGATAGTATTATTGATTTTAATACTTTCTATCAAGGAACGTATCCTAAGTTTAAGAGATCCTGCATTCTGAATATCGTCTATTTTAAGGAATGTAGCAGATTTATGATAACGTTTAAGGATATCTTGTATATCATCAAGAAGGAAAGCATCTGGTCCGCAGCCGAAAGAAGTCATCTGAGCATAGTGTACATTCTTGTTATTAGCAACGAAATAAGCGGCGTTCTCTATACGATTTATGTACGACCATTGCGATACTATAAAAGAACTATCTGTACCAAAATAGTCTTTGTTTCGTGCTATATCCTCGTTGATAACGGTTACTCCAAGCGAACAAGCAATCTGTGCAATAGAATGTTGTATTAGATCATCGGTATGATAAGGACGACCTGCCAATAATATAATTATTTGTTTCTCGTCTAATGCCTTATGATAATACTCTACATTCTTTTGGTACATATCTTCTTCGAACTCTTTCCTTGCTAATAATGCTTTCTTAAAGGCTATCTTAAAGTCCTTAGTTGATATATTGAATGTCTTACAAATATATTCCCTACAATTAGTTTCTAATAGTTTTTCGTCCTTAAAACTAAATACAGGATTGTCTATTATAATGTCTTTGTTATGTTCTTTTAAGTGTTTGATAACTATATTATATGAGGAGACAATAGGACAATTATAGGTATTGTTTTCTTTGTTCGAAGTTCTCTCTTCATATACTATATAAGGGAAGAATATATGTTTGACGCCCTTTTGTATAAGGTTGTCGATATGTGAATGAGTTAGTTTGGCAGGAAAGCAAATATTCTCACTCATCACTTGATTAAGGCTCTGTTCGTAGGTACTATATTGCGATATGTCCGACAAAACAACTTTTATTCCTAAATTCTCGAACAACGATTGCCAAAAAGGATAATCCTCAAACATATTTAATGCTCTTGGAATGCCTATTTGAGCAATATAAGGACGTTCATCGCTATGATTTGCTAACTTATTCTCCTTACCGAACAAACGTTCATATTTATATGTATATATATTGTATCCTGCTGTTTGGGATTTAGCAGAAGAATGAAATATTCTCTCGCAACGATTGCCCGAATAGAAAGTATTTTGATTAGCAAACTTATACGTTGTAACCATACAATTATTCTCACAACCCTTACAAATAGTATTCTTAGTAGTATAATTATCGGCTTTTATCAAATCCTCTAACGACAAACTCTCTTCATGTTTCTCTGCTAAGCATTCTTTGCTATGTAATGCACAACCATACGCCCCCATCATCTCAGGAGCAGTAGAACGATAGACTTTCTCTTTAAGCATTATCTCCAAAGCACGAACAACACTATCATTCTTCATCGTTCCACCCTGAACAACTATGTTTGTACCCAATCCCTTGCCTTCTAATTTCAATACCTTGTACAAACAATTCCTTACAACCGAGTAAGATAGCCCTGCGGATATATCTTCTATCGAACGACCCTCACGGAGAAACTGTTTAACCTTAGAGTTCATAAAAACAGTACAACGAGTACCCAAATCGCAAGGATGTTTGCTCTCTATGGCTTTCTGTGCAAAGTCACTAACATTATAACCTAAGGAAGTAGCAAAAGTATCTATGAAAGTACCGCAACCAGAAGAACAAGCCTCGTTAAGTTCTATTCTGTTTAGTACGCCATCTTCTATATACATGGCTTTCATATCTTGTCCGCCGATATCCAGAATAAAATCTACCGAAGGCAATATTTTCTTTGCTGCCTTATAATGTGCAATAGTCTCTACAATAGATGTCTGCAACGAAAAAGCAGCCTTTATCAAATCCTCACCATAACCAGTTGAGCAACCACCACAAATTATTGGTTGAGCCCCTGCTTCTTTTATTGCATTATATAGTTCTTTTAGCCCTTTGATTACTGCTAATATCGGAGCACCATTATTCTTGCTATAATATTTGAATATAATCTGTTCGCTATCGTTAATAAGTATAATCTTAGTCGTTGTAGATCCTGAGTCTATACCCAAATACGCTTTGCCTTTGTAATTAGTCAGATCACCATCGTTATTACCTAATCTCTGTTTGTCTTCTCTCCACTCCTTATACTCTTCTTTTGTCTTAAACAAAGGTTCTAACGCCTGACTATTAGTATCTATTACAGAGTTATCTTGATTAATTATTCTATTTTCTATTTCATCTATGTTAAGCACTTCTGCTTTGTCGTTATACAAACAACCTCTTGCCACCAAAAGATTATTATCCTCCACCTCTATTAGTGCATCTGGACTTATATGTAGATAATCCAAAAAAGATTCTCTTAAAGATGAGATAAAGGTTAGTGGACCTCCTGCCAGAAGTATTTTTTCTTTTATCTGCTTTCCTCTTGATAGAGAAGAGACTACTTGCACGGCGATAGCATGGAATATACTCCTACAAATATCCTCAACAGGCACATTCTTAGCCACTAAGTTCTGCACATCTGTCTTTGAAAACACTCCACAACGAGAGGCAATTGGATAGAGATGTGTAGACGTCTTAGCCATCTTATCCATCTCCGTTATAGGCAAATTAAGAATAATACTCATCTGATCAATAAACGCTCCCGTACCTCCTGCACAATTGCCGTTCATTCGCATATCTGGCAAAGCATCTTTCTCTAAGAATATTATCTTTGCATCTTCTCCGCCTATATCTATAATAGTATGTAGATTATTATCAACGTTTTTCGCAAAATTATTCAACGCCACCACCTCTTGTATAAAAGCCAGCGAACAACGTTCTGCCAAACCCATCGCAGCCGAACCAGATAGAGTAAGGCGTAGATTACATGATCCGAGTTGTTGTTTAATCTCCGTAAAGATATCTTTTATCGTCCCATTGATATCTGCGTTATGCCTTCTGTATGTAGAATATACGATTTTGTTTTGTTCGTCTACAACGACCATCTTTGCCGTTGTTGAACCTATATCCAATCCTGATCTATATACTATCGATGTGTTATTCATTTAATATATTCCTTCCTCGTCTATTGTTTGTTCTTTCCTTATCAAAAGAAGTCATCCTTCTTAAAAATAATTTGCAAAAGTACTAATTTTTTTGAAATAAACAAGTAATAAAATGAATAAGTAGCAAAGATTTTCAAATAATTTCGTCTCTTTCTCTTAAGAACAAAACGAACATAGAGACGCTCAAAATAATATTTGATTTTATCCAAATAATATTTAACTTTATTCCAATAATATCTAACTTTATTCAAATAATATTTGATTTTATTTTCCCTACTTGTAATCCCCTTAAAATCCTATATCAAAAAAAATGTCCTATTCCTAGGAATAGAACATTTTCTTGTTAATTGACCATATTATTTGATAGTCGTAATAGTTTCTTTTTTGATATTAATAAAGTACTTATCCTACTTTGTTGGCTAATGAGATAGAAAGAAGTTTTTGGGCTTCAACTGCGAACTCCATTGGCAAACGATTCAAAACTTCTTTGGCATAACCATTAACTATTAAGCCTATTGCTGTCTGCTCGGATATACCTCTTTGACGACAATACATTAGTTGTTCTTCGGAAATCTTAGATGTAGTTGCCTCATGCTCTACAACGGCAGAGGAATTATCTACACTAATATAAGGAAATGTATGAGCACCACACTCACTTGTCAATAGCAAGGAATCACATTGAGAGAAATTCTTAGCATTCTCGGCATTCTTGGCTACTTTTACCAAACCACGATAAGAGTTCTCGCTCTTGCCAGCAGATATACCCTTACTCATTATAGTAGATTTGGTATTCTTGCCCAGATGAACCATCTTAGTTCCCGTATCTGCCATTTGATGATTATTAGTTACTGCCACAGAATAGAATTCTCCAACACTATTATCTCCTGCTAATATACAAGAAGGATATTTCCATGTTAAAGCAGAGCCAGTCTCCACTTGCGTCCATGAAAGAAAGGCATTGTTACCTTTACATATACCACGTTTGGTTACAAAATTGAATATACCGCCTTTACCGTCCTTATCGCCAGGATACCAATTCTGTACGGTAGAATATTTGACCTTGGCGTCTTTCATTACTACTATCTCAACAATAGCAGCGTGCAGTTGGTTCTCATCTCTTTGCGGAGCGGTACAGCCTTCCATATAAGAAACCTCAGCACCTTCGTCTGCAACAATCAGAGTTCTCTCAAACTGACCTGTACCTTTGGCATTGATACGAAAATATGTAGACAAATCCATAGGACATTTAACTCCCTTAGGTATATAACAGAAACTACCGTCAGAAAATACAGCACAATTCAAAGCAGCAAAGAAGTTATCGTTATAAGGTACGACACTACCCAAATATTTCTTAACCAAATCGGGGTGATTCTTTATTGCTTCGCTCATAGAACAGAATATAATGCCGTATTTATTCAACGTATCTCGAAAAGTAGTCTTTACCGATACAGAATCCATAACAGCATCGACAGCAACACCTGCCAAAACTTTCTGTTCATTCAATGGAATACCCAATTTGTTGAAGGTATCCAAGATTTCTGGGTCTACGTCTTCCAGGGATTTGTTTTTCTTTTGCACAGGAGCGGCATAATAGATTATATCTTGGAAGTCAATAGGAGGAATATTCAAATGAGCCCACGAAGGCATAGTCATCTTTTGCCAACATGCGAAGGCTTTCAAACGATAATCCAAAAGCCAAGACGGTTCTTGCTTGATAGCGGAGATTTTTCTGATTATCTCTTCCGAAATTCCCTTTCCAACGCTATCCGTTTGGACATTGGTAACAAAACCATATTTATACTGTTCGTTAGTTACCTCTCCGATTATTCTCTCTTCGTTTTCCATCTTACCAACTCCTTATTATAAAGTCTAATTCTGTGCTAATAACTCTTTTACTATTATAGATACTGTCTTGTTATCTGCTTTGCCTTGAAATTCTGCCGAAGCCTCTTTCATTACTTTACCCATATCTTTCATAGATGTTGCATTTAGGGTAGCGATTATCTTTTTTAGGCTCTCACGTATTTCATCTTCTGACATTTGTTCGGGCAAAAACTCCTCTATTACTTTTTGTTGAAAAGTCTCTTCTTTATACAAGTCCTCTCTGTTTTGATCTTTGTATAGTGAAGCAGATTCTTTTCTTTGTTTTATCAATCTTTGTAACAAAGAGACTTCCTCTTGTGGAGTTACAATGTGTCCTACTTCTTTGGTTTTCAATAATAGGATTTCGCTCTTAATTGTTCTTAATGCTGCTAACTTTGCTTGATCTTTTTTAAGCATACTTTCTTTTATCGCTGCATTAACTTTTTCTTCTAATGTGTTCATTGTTTGTTATAATTAATACTTTGAAGGTTTTGTTCTAATATCTTTTTTAATTTTCTTAAATCACTGCTTTTCTCCATTCTCTCTATTTTGTAAAGAGATGCCATCGAAGGCAGATAAAACGCAAAAGTATCTTCGTCTGTTTGGTATGTAAAGAACAAATCTATATCCTTATAAGAATAAATAAAGTTACTAACCACCCCTGATACGTCTCCAATAGGAATTCTTCCCTCTTTATCGTGCCGAACAGTCCATTCTATGCGAGTAGATTTACCATTATGAGAACTTATCTGCAATTTCCCTTCATTCTCTTGCGTCATCTCTTTTAGCAAATATAATCCCATACCCCTATTCTCTCCTCTCTTGGTGGTAATACCTTTGTTTACTACCTTAGAAAGCAAAGCCTTATCCATACCACAACCATCGTCTGTTACAACGAAACGAATCACATTCTTCCCTACGGATTCTCTTATCGTAAGGTCTATTTCCGTTGCCCCTGCTTCTGCACTATTAGTTAGTATGTCCAACAAGTGGTGGGATAATGTTTGCATATATAGAACTATTGTCGGAGTTTATTTGAATCTCTCTTGTATCTCTTTCTTTAGATACTCTTGTGCCAAATCTATTTGGTTATTGCTTGTAGCCATCTTCTCAAATAACATACCTGCGTATTGAGCAGCAGAAAGTTTCTCGTCATCTTTGTCTATTAAGGAATTAAGAATATTAATCATATCCTCTTTTGCGTTCCTTATGTATACCCATGCCTGAGAAGAAACATACAACTGTTGCGATAGGTTATGCTCGTACTCGTCTCTAATGTTTTTTATCATTACGTCTCTTAGTAATCGTGTACTCATACCTACTTCATAGCAACGCAATACCACATTATCTGGCTTCATTCTCTCCAAAAACAACACTAATCTCTCGTATGCTTGCAATTGTATCGGAGTTACTACTTTGCGAACCTCACTTTCGGATATTTTTTGTATCTCTAATAGAGTTTTTTTCTGTTCATTAGTTACGAACTCTTTTGTTTGGTGCATCATATAGTAACCAAAAACAATTACCATTACTATAAACGCAATCGTGATTAGTATAAAAGCCGTTATTTCCATATCTTATTATTGTTTTTAGTGTTTATTCTTTATCTTTTTGTTTTTCTCTCTTAATCTAATTTCAAAACAGCCAAGAAAGCACTCTGCGGAACCTGAACATTACCTACTTGACGCATACGTTTCTTGCCTTCCTTTTGTTTTTCTAACAATTTACGCTTACGAGTTATATCTCCGCCATAACATTTTGCCGTTACATCCTTCCTAACTGCTTTAACCGTTTCACGGGCTATAATCTTTGACCCAATGGCTGCTTGTATTGCGATATCAAATTGTTGTCTCGGTATAAGTTCTTTTAGTTTCTCGCACATACGTCTACCAAACGAATAAGCATTAGCCGAATATATCAACGTAGATAACGCATCTACAACCTCTCCATTAAGCAATATCTCCAACTTAACTAACTTACTCTCCCTATATTCAAAAGGATGATAATCGAATGAAGCATATCCTTTGCTAATCGATTTCAATTTATCATAGAAATCAAACACCACCTCACTTAATGGCAATTCGAATATTATCTCTACCCTATCCGTAGTAATATATGTTTGATTCTTTAATATACCTCTCTTATCTATGCAAAGTTTCATTATAGGTCCGATGTACTCTGCTTTAGTTATGATAGAGGCTAATATATATGGTTCTTCTATATATTTAACTGCCGAGATATCTGGCAATCCGCTCGGGTTATATACTTCTATGCAGTCACCCTTAGTAGTATATACTTTGTAATTAACATTAGGTACGGTGGTAATAACTGCTATATTAAACTCCCTTTCTAATCTCTCTTGAATAATCTCCATGTGTAACAAACCAAGGAAACCACAACGGAAACCAAACCCTAACGCTAACGAACTCTCTGGTACAAATGTCAAAGAGGCATCGTTAAGCCTTAGTTTCTCGATAGAAGAACGCAACTCCTCATAATCTGCTGCGTCCTGCGGATATACTCCTGCGAAAACCATTGGCTTTACCTCTTGAAAACCTTTTATTGCCTCTTTGCAAGGATTATCAACTAAGGTTATCGTATCGCCAACCTTTACTTCGCTACTTGTCTTTATCGAACAGATTATATATCCTACATCACCTGCTACTAATTCTTTGCACGGCGATAGTGTGTATTCCAAAATACCTATCTCTTCGGCTGTATACTCTTTATTAGTTGCCATAAAGCGTACTTTATCTCCCTGTTTAAGAGTACCATTAAAGATTCTAAAATAAGATATTATTCCTCTATAACTATTGAATACCGAATCGAATATCAAAGCCTGCAAAGGTGCGCCAGTATCTGCTTTCGGGGCTGGTATTCTGTTGATAATAGCCTCTAATATATTCTCCACACCCTCACCTGTCTTGCCACTGGCTAATATTATGTCTTCTTTCTCGCAACCTAACAACTCTATAACCTCATCAGATACCTCCTCAACCATAGAGTTCTGCAAATCTATCTTATTCAATACTGGTATGATAACTAAATCATTGTCCAACGCTTGATAAAGATTAGAGATTGTCTGTGCTTGTATGCCTTGCGTTGAGTCTACTACCAACAACGCTCCCTCACAAGCGGCAATACTTCTCGAAACTTCGTAAGAAAAATCCACATGTCCTGGAGTGTCTATAAGATTTAGGTGATATGTCTCATTATTATACTTGTATTGCATTTGTATAGCATGAGACTTAATGGTTATACCCCTCTCTCGTTCCAAATCCATATCGTCCAAGACTTGCTCTTCCATCTCTCTTTGTGGAATAGATTTGGTTTTCTCCAACAACCTATCCGCCAAGGTACTTTTACCGTGGTCAATATGTGCTATAATACAGAAATTTCTTATGTTTTTCATTTTGCAAAGTTACGAAAAAAATCTATTCAATTAGATAACTCGAAATTCTTATTTGATATTATTTTGATAATCTCTAATATTATCCCAACGATTTCTAATATTATTTTGATAATCTTTGATATTATTCTAATGATTTCTCTTGCTAATAAATCCTATCCCTACAACAGCAAGGTAACTATAATAGAAAAGTCTTTTTTATTAACTGCCACTACAATTTCTTACATACAACCGCCACCCATCATAGTAGGTACAATAAGCATATAACATTCTTGTAGCAGAAGATGACTGCAAAGGCGAACCATCGTAGGCTAACCACTGATTCTTACACTCAGGACAAACGATAATCAAGTTATTAGTCTCGTCCATTTCCAATCTACCATTACAACCTTTCTTAACACAACTCCTTTCATACGCCATAAACTCATAATGTGAGTTGCGGACAATTATTATTCCCCTATTACCGCCTTCGAAATACTCCCAACCTCGAGTACCATCGTTAAGATTATAATATTCTGTGTTATCGGGTTCTATATACATATTAACATATCCCCACTCATCAAAATCGTCTTGACAAGCACAGAACATAAGGACTAAGATTAACAAGAATTTTATGTTTGTTTTCATCGTGAATGCTTTTAAATAGATTTTCCTTCTTTTCTTTTACTCGGAAGCAAAGAAACTAACCAAAACAACTTTTCCTACTATCTCCAAACTTTTCTTATCTATGCAATCAATATCGTCTTTGGTCGTATGCCAATAAGGAAAGAAACTTATATTAGGACTATTTTGTACAATATCTATCGTAGGTATCTTAGCAGAGTGATTAATCCAAACATGGTCGTCCATAACAGAGACATAATCGCCCTCTACAAAGATTTCACCATAACCTAAATCATCGGCTATATTCCATATATTATTAACTATCGAACGAGCATAACCCATCGAGACCTCATCTTTAGAAAATCTCGGATTCTTGCCTCCAACCATATCCAAGAGTATTCCATATTTGGCACGATAATAAGGTATATGTAGATTCTCTGCCCAATACTGCGACCCCAAGCACCAATCCGTTTGATCCTCTACATCACTCTCTGCCCAAGTTGGACAACCCTGATCCTCCAAATCAAAAAGAATGATATCCAAGCCTTGTTTGGTCTTTCTATCTTTCATTAGTCTTGCGATTTCCATTAAGACGCCTACGCCAGAAGCACCATCGTTAGCACCTATTATAGGCTCTTTTCTCTTACTTTCATCACTGTCGTTATCAGCCCAAAGACGCGAATCCCAATGTGCCGACAACAAGACTCTATCTGTTGCACTCGGATTAAAAGATGCTATAATATTCTTACCTTTTACTTCTTTGCCGTCCCAAAGTTTAGACGAGAACTCCTGCACATAAACAGTGTCCGCATTTTGTTCAAAAAAAGTATATAGATAATCGAAACACTCCTTTGCACCTTTTGACATTGGCGTACGAGGACCAAACTCGCACTGCTTCTTAACGAAATAATATGCACTATCTGCACTGAAATTAGGTGTTTTTACCTTAGTATAATCTACAAAAGAGGCATCTTCTACAGCAGTTTTCTTCTTTCCGCAACCGAACATAACGCAAAGACACAATAAGACTATTATAATTGATTTTATTTTCATTCCATTTCTTCGTTTTATCTATACAAACATTCTAACGAAAGTAATTTGTTTTTATTTTGCAATAGAATATTTTTTTGTTTTTGTAACATAATTTTCTACGTTTATTGAAAAAAAATTTATATCTTTGCAACTCAATATTACAAATATTATAAACATTAATAATTTTTGAAATTATGTCACAGATAATTGGTATTCACTCAAGACAAATTCTTGATTCGAGAGGAAATCCTACAGTAGAAGTAGAGGTATATACTTCTGCCGGAGCAGTTGGTAGAGCAGCAGTCCCTTCTGGGGCATCTACAGGTGTACATGAAGCTGTAGAGCTTAGAGATAATGACAAATCTATGTTCCTTGGTAAAAGTGTGTTGAAGGCTGTTAATAATGTTAACAAGACTATCGCAGAAGAATTGAACCAAATGGATGTACAAGACCAAGTCTTAATTGATAAACGAATGATAGAGTTGGATGGTACAGACAACAAAGGTAGATTGGGTGCTAACGCTATATTAGGCGTATCTTTGGCTTGTGCTAAAGCAGCTGCTATGGAGACTGGTCAAGAATTGTATAGATATATCGGCGGTACGGCTGCACATGTTTTGCCTGTTCCTATGATGAATATCTTGAATGGCGGTGCTCATGCTGACAACAAGTTAGACTTCCAAGAGTTTATGATTATGCCTGTTGGTGCAAAGACATTCTCTGAGGCTTTGCGTATGGGTAGTGAAGTTTTCCACAATCTTAAACAAGTTCTTAAATCCAAAGGTCTATCTACTAACGTAGGTGACGAAGGCGGTTTCGCTCCTAACCTTTCTTCTAACGAAGAAGCAATAGAGGTTATCTTACAAGCAGTAGAAAAAGCAGGCTATAAACCTATGGACGATATAGCAATAGCAATGGACGCTGCAAGTAGCGAGTTGTATGATAATGAGAAAAAAGCATATTGCCTAAGATGGTCTACTAAAGAGGAGTTAACATCTGCTCAAATGGCTGATTACCTAAAAGGTTTAATCAACAAATACCCTATCGTATCAATAGAAGACGGCATGGCAGAAGATGATTGGGAAGGCTGGGCTACACTAACCAAACAATCTGGTAATATCCAACTAGTAGGAGACGATTTGTTCGTAACCAACGTTAAACGTTTGCAAAAAGGTATTGACGACAAAGTCGCTAACTCTATCCTTATCAAACTAAATCAAATAGGTACCCTTACAGAGACTATCTCTGCAGTAAGATTAGCTAACAACAACGCTTACACTGCTATAATCTCTCACCGTTCGGGCGAAACTGAGGACACAACTATTGCAGATTTGTCAGTAGCATTGAATACTGGTCAGATCAAGACAGGTTCTGCTTCTCGTACTGATAGAATTTGTAAGTACAATCAACTTCTACGTATCGAGGAAGAGTTAGGAGAAACAGCACAATACTTAGGTAGAGATATCTTTAAGAGATAATAGGGTTGTTTTTCACGGGAAAACTGCATTTTTTGTTTGATTCAAGATAACGTTATCAAACAAAATCAGTCCTAATAACCAAAATGAGAAGAAAGATTAATATTTCTTCTCATTTTTTCT
>CAVAII010000129.1:0-22303 GCA_963588535.1 Erysipelotrichaceae bacterium
AGTTTCTCCTTTGATCTTGTTATTGCGGTGTATAACCAACGGAAATATTCCTTATCTAACATCTGTTCAGTGAAATAACCTTGAAATATAAACACAACTTTCCATCCTCCACCTTGTGCTTTATGGCACGTTAAACAGTTAGCAAACTTTACTTGTACGGCATTAAAATATTTATCACTCAAAGTCTGTTTCTTTGCTTGCTGTTTGTTGCCCAATTCACTATAATAACTCTCAAAAATCTTGTTATAAAGCCCTCCTTCTTTGTTTAAATCCAAAGAAGCCTTATCAATAGAGAGCGAATCTAACAAAATAGTCAGTTCTATATCCTCTCTATCGTCATAATCATTAAAAGTGGCGATAATATTAGCGAAATGATGATCATATTTCTCCTCGTAAGAAAGTATTCTTTTGATTTTCAATATATCTCCATTAGCAATAAATCCCTCTTTGGAGTAATTATCCAACCAATAGTAGTTATTCTTTACTGCCATTAAGTTATCGCCGCTATCTATTTGCGTCTCCTTGTCCAAGATACGATAACGAATAAAATTATTGATATTATTAGCAACTTTATTCGACCGACAAATACAAATTACTTCGTCCGTACCGTAAGAATCGTAAGCAGAACGCAAATATTCTTCGAAATCATTACCCGATATTGCCTTAAAATCCTCACTATTATAGTATTTCAACAAAGGTAATGAGTAATTCTCTTTATGAATACGATAACGAATATTAGAAGCATTGCGAAGAATATTACTATCTAAGGCTTGACGCACAACTTGTGTAAGCAGATATGTATAAGCACTTATTCCATAATGATTATATATGTATTCCTCGTCCAAAGCAGGCGAAATATTCTCATTAACTGGCGGAAGTTGGGCAGTATCTCCGATAAAAATCACCTTACATCTCTCTCCCCTTTGGAGATATTTGATAAAGTCGTCAAAAAGATTGTTTCCACCAAAAGTATTGCTATCATTAACACCTATCATTGAGGCTTCGTCCACAATAAATATAGTATCCTTGTGTTTGTTTTCCCTTAAAGAAAAATTATAATCCGTGTTGTCTCTATGAGTATAATATATATGTTTATGAATGGTGAAAGCACTCTTACCCGAATAAGAACTTAGGACTTTGGCTGCTCTACCTGTTGGAGCAAGTAGTACAGTTTTCAGACCAAAAAGACTAAGACTCTTAATCAAAGCACTCATTATAGTAGTCTTACCTGTACCTGCATAACCTTTTAGTATAAATATCTTACTTGCAGGGTAAAAGATAAAACCTTCTAATCGTTTTATTAGGATATCTTGATCTTCGGTCGGAGTAAAAACTAATTTCTTTAATACTATTTGATAAAACTTCGGAACCATTCTTTATTTGATAACTACAAATTAAGATAAAAATAATTCATTATCTATTCTTTTACTCACAAACACAGCATCTATATTATTAATAATCGTAAATATTCTCTTCTGTTTTGAATATTCTTTCTTCTGTTCTCTTTTCCTATTTATTATTAATGTATATACGAAAATTTTCGCTCATCCAAATCTGCATTTGATTAGCCCTGTCGGAATAAATCAAATAAGCAGCGTACTGTTTGTGGTTTTCCAAGAAACGTTTTGTTTCATCCAATCCCATAACCATAAAAGCTGTCGCAAGGGCATCGGCAGTTGTGGCATCTTTGGCTATAACCGAGGCAGACAAAAGCGAATGTGTAACAGGTTTGCCTGTTTTTGGATTAATGGTGTGAGAATATCTAACGCCGTTTTCTACATAGAATTTTCTATAATTACCACTTGTTACCACAGATTCATTTTCCAAAGAAATAGTTTGTTCGGTTGCTCTCTCCATTTGATTACTTACTGCCATATTTTGCGACAAACTATTATTAGGTCTCTCAATCCCTATAACCCATTTAGTACCGTCTGGTTTCTTATCACCACACATTACCTCACCTCCTACATCTACAACAAAAGAATTAATACCTCGCTGTCTAAGATATTTTGCTACCTTATCAGATGTATATCCCTGTGCAATAGCATTAAAATCTAGCGAAGTCTGTGAATACTTTTTGACTACCTTATTATCTTTCAAGCTTACGTTCTTATATCCTACATATTGCAAAAGTGAATCTACTTGTTCGTCGCTTAACTTCTCTCTATTCTTGTTAGCAAATCCGTATTTCTTAACTAACTCCCCGATAGTTATATCAAACATTCCTTCGGTTAGGCGTGAAAACTTTTGTGCAAGAACAAAATTCTCCACAAAGATATCATCTAACACTACGTCCTCGTTACGATTCACTTTGTTAACCGTAGAACTGTCCACCCACAAAGATAGAGACATATCTATATCTTGAAAAATCTTTTGAATATCTTGTTTAACCGAGGTCGTATCTTGTGCATAAAACACAATATGATAATATGTTCCCTGAACAAAACCATCTAATACATATCTCTTATCTTGCTTCTGACAAGAGACAAGACTAATCGCAATACCAAATATAGCAATACTTAGAGCAAATGCACACAATATCTTCTTCATAACAAAAATTTTTTGCAAATTTCGGAAAAATATATGAATTAACAATAATACTATTAGATTTTTGGCTATCTCCACCGCCCTCTCTCTACTCTTTATACCATTAATAATATAAAAAAGAAAATTCGTCCGTAACCATACCCAAATCTCCAAACACACTTTTTTAATCCCCTCAAAAAACAATTTCTTACAATAATATAAAGGATTTTGCGTTTATGAGATAAACTTTGATTTAATATATTTTATGACGACAAATTATACTTCTATGTTCAAAGCATTTGGAAAGAAATTTTGGGTATTAGTTCTTGTGTTGTTTGGTTGTGTAAATGTTTATAGCCAAACGCTTAGTGATTTACAGAAAAAAGAAAAAATCAAATCTTTTGATAAACACATAAAGACTATTTCTGCTATTTCGGCAGACAATGTTGATATGATTGCGATATACTCTTATCAAATCGACAAAGCAAATCAATTCCTTGAAGAGAATCAAAGATATTCTACCGACAAAGATATATATGCCAAATATATTGAGTTAAAAGCGATAATCAAACAAAACAAAGAAATTGTTGATTTCATAACTCCTCGTGCCTCCATGATTTATTATACCAAAGCAATAAGTAGTTTGGCTAATAACAAGCGAGATACAGCCTACAAATACTTACAAAAAGCCATTGATTTGAAACAAGACAACATCATGGCTCAATATGAAATGAGCAAACTCTATTTGGATTCTAACCTTATCATAAAAGCAACCGACAAACTATCTAATGTAATTGCTAAGATGAATCCAAGTGAGGAGGAAAAGTATCTATGTCAGAATCTTTTGGCATTTGCTTACGACAAGAACTTACTTAAAAGTATGTCTCTCATAAAACAAGGCAAATATGCTTACGCTTACGATATTCTTATCGAATTAGATACTTGGTGTAAGAAAGATAATTTGGGTATTTGCAGAGGAAATATAGTTACAAAGAATTTAGAAATTTGCCAAAAGGGCATCTACGACAATCATATCGATATTACAAAAAAGGCTATCTCAAAAGGAGAATTGAAGGTAGCAGGAGATTTTGTTAAGAATACATACGATTATTTCCAACGCAATAGAGAGGCAATTGATGATACTGCTTCTTTCGAAAGTGTGGTACATATTGTTGTTGATGGCTATTTGAAACAAGCCAAGAATATGCCTGAGGCTCGTAACAACGAAGCTCGTATAGATATTCTTAGCAAAGCCAAAGAACTTTCTGCCATGATAGGCGGACAATATGAGAGCGAAGTACTCAAACAAATAGCTTTATTACAAGGAAGTAGCAACATAAGCGACCCTAAGTTAGACTCTATCGAACAGAATACCAAAAACGAGGGGTACAGTATAGATTATAAGGAATATGTTCAAGATACTATCTCATCGGCAGACGATAACGTAGCACAGATAGAAAAAGATTTCATTAAGAGTGAAGGAAACAAACTACCATCTCAAAGCGTTGCCAAAGCAACTACTACAATCAAGGCAATAGACAAACAAGTAGATGAAAAATTCTTTGAGACTAGACAGTTTATGCAAGTAAATAATTACGAAAAAGCCTTAGAAGTCTTGGAGAAAGCTAATCGTTTGGCAACTATGAAGGGAGATAAAAAAGCCGTTGCCGAAATGTACACCCGTGCAATAAGAGAAATCACTGCCAAACGTATGTCTAAAGCCGAGTATTGTATATTTCAAGGAGATACTCGTCAAGCCGATTCGTTGGTTGCCTTAACTAATGATTTGATTGAGGCATATAATATGAAGGAAGACACTGCTATTGTTCGTATTATGAACTCTTATTTGCGTGCTATCGATAATAAGGTGTGTCAAAAGAAACAAGAGGAGATCAATGTCTTAGTCTATGATATTTTGGAGTGCATAAATAGGAATGACTTCTATACTGCCGAAGAGTATATCGACAAAGCGATGCAGATAAAGGGTAATTACGAATGTCGTTTGGATAAAACTAAGATTCGTTCCTTAAAACGTCAAATCGAAGACCCACTTGAATACGTCAAACGCAAAGAAGACTTAGAGGAGTTGTTAGTTAATCAAGATACTACCAAATATTTTGTAGAATATGCCAAATTAGAATTGTTCTATAACAAGAATAAATTAGGCGAGATGAGTGTTCGTCATACCCCACTAAGAGAAGTTATGGTTCAGATGGGTAATGATAATTTGGCTATCAAAATGACTGACGAGCTAATCAAATACAAACAATACGAAGGTGCTATTGAGTGTTTGGGTGCCTTAAAAGATATGGGTTACAAGGCAAAACACACCAAGAAGGCTCAAAAACGTATCGGCAAACTAATGGCATTTGATAGTATGAAGCGACAAGAAAAAATAGAACAGGCTTATCGTATGACAGACAAGTACAATAACGATAAGTGGTTCAAAAAATTCTTGAAAACATACAAGAAAAATATTATCAAATACAGAAAAATGAACGATTAACTTCGTAGTTATCATTTTCTTATAAGATTTTAGTTTTTCTTTTTTTGATACCATCGCAATAAAGTCTAATTTTATCAAAATAATATCAAATATTATCCAAATAAAATCAAATATTATCCAAATAAAATCAAATAATATTTTGATAAGTACTGATATTATTTCAATAACTACTGATATTATTTTTTCAAGACCACTTACCACAAAAATAAATACACTATTCGTTAAAATGATTAGTGTATTCAGCAAAACGATTAGTGTATTCAGCAAAACGATTAGTGTATCCGCTAAAATATTTTGTTCTTTCTGTTCAGTTACATCAATTTTTTAACATTTGAAAAATGTTCTATTTTCCCTATTCGCTATTTTCTAAGAGTTAAGTTATCAACCCAAAATATTGATTTTTCACCTCCATAACTTATTGATTGATAATATCTCAAAAAAGTGCCGTTTTATCAAACTAAATTGGCAGAATATTTGGATAAAGTGTCACTTTATTCCGATAATCTGGCAGAATATTTTAGCCTTTTGGCACTCTCTTAAAATCCTACCTCTCAAAAATGGTCTATTTTCCTTATTGCCTTTTTTGTTTTTTCACTTTAATGTACTAAAAACACAGACAATACTCATCAATCAAAAACTAAGAAAACCACCTATACTATTTCGGCAACTGTGTAGGTACTTCCGCCAACGAATACCATACCTTTGGTCTTTAAGGCGTCTTTTTGTGCTTGTTTTAAGGCGTCTTTAACAGACGGATAGACGCTATATTGCATAGAATTAGCAGAAAATTTCTCTGCTAATACATTCACGTCCAGTCCTCTTGGGATATCAGCCTTGCAAAGATAGTAGATAGCGTCTTTTGGTAACATCTTTATCTCCGTATCTATATCCTTATCATTCACAACTCCGAACACAAAGTGCAGACTATTCTTTTTCATACTATTTAGTTGCGAAAGAACATAATGCAATCCGTCCTCGTTGTGTCCTGTATCGCAGATAGTCAAAGGATTAGTCGATAAAGTCTGCCAACGTCCCATAAGAGTGAAATTTTTCTGCACATTCTTTACTCCATCTTTTATGTTCTCTTTGGTTATCTTGTACTTACCTGTCTCATTCAATGCCTCGATAGTTTGAATAACGCCAAGAATATTTTTTTTCTGATAATCACCCGTCAGACTACTTTGCAAATTATCTATATACAACTTATTATCCTTATATATATCCATTACCAAAAAACCATTTTCCAATCTATCGTTTTTAACGCTTAATCTTTGGTCGGCAAAATAAATCTTACTATTCATTTCTTTTGCTTTTGTTTCAAAGACTTCTTTGGTTTCTTTCTGAGTTTGAGACACTACCACAGGAATATTCCTTTTTATTATACCAGCCTTTTCACCTGCTATTTTTTCTAATGTATCGCCCAAAAATTGTGTATGATCGAATGAAATATTAGTTATCAACGACACCTCAGGAGTAATAATGTTGGTAGAATCTAGTCTTCCGCCCATACCAACTTCTATAACTGCAATATCAACATTATTAGCAAAGTAATTAAATGCCATTGCTACCATCATTTCAAAGAAAGAAGGCGAAATTTCTTTTATAATCTTCTCATTTGTTTTAACGAATTGAATTACATAATTCTTACTTGCTTGTTTGCCATTAACAACTATTCTCTCCGTTAGGTCTCTTAGGTGCGGCGAAGTGTGAAGACCTGTTCTTAATCCGTATTCTCGCATAATCGAGGCTAAGATATGGGAACTTGAACCCTTACCATTTGTACCTGCTACGTGAATAGATTTGAATTTATTCTCAGGATGTTGCAATGCTGTCATAAAGCGTATTGTAGAATCCAAATTAGCCTTGTAAGCAGAGGCTCCTTGTCTGTGGAAAACGGGAAGCCAAGAATACAAAAATTCTTTTGTTTGTTCGTAATTCATTACTTATTTGTTTTTAATCGCATAAACAGTTTGCAAAATTAAGACTATTTTTTCTAATAATTCTAAGAGAGAATAATTTTATATGAGAAAATTTTCCTAACTTTGCACTCTCAAATGATTTTATCATATCAAAACGAAATGGAACAAAGAACAGAATTGTCTACACTTGGTGAATTTGGACTAATAGATAGACTAACCAAAGATAATCAAATAAAGAATAAGACAACAATTGTTGGGGTCGGAGACGATTGTGCTATATTAGACTACAAAAGAAAACAGATCTTAGTCTCTACCGACACTATGGCAGAAGGTGTTCATTTTGATATGGTTTATACTCCATTAAAGCATTTAGGATATAAAGCAGCCGTTAGCAATTTCTCGGATATCTATGCAATGAATGGTCAGCCAAAGCAAATAACAATTGCCCTTAGCGTTAGCAATCGTTATAGCGTAGAGGCATTAGACGAATTGTACGCAGGTATTCGTTTGGCTTGCGAACAATACGGAGTTGATATCGTAGGCGGTGATACTACTTCTTGCCTTGCAGGTATGGTCATAACTATTACTGTATTGGGTGAGGGAGATAAAGACAAAATAGTACGCAGGAATACTGCCAAAGAGAATGATTTAGTATGTGTTACGGGCGATTTAGGTGGAGCGTACGCAGGTTTGCTTGTCTTACAGAGAGAAAAAACAGAATGGAAGGTTAATCCTAATGTACAGCCTAATTTGGAGAGTTATGATTATGTTTTGGAAAGACAACTCAAACCCGAAGCACAACGTTGGTTGGTTGAGTTCCTAAACAAAAACAATATAGTGCCTACCTCTATGATAGATATATCCGATGGTTTGGCAAGTGAGGTATTGCATATTTGTCATGATAGCAAAGTAGGCTGCGAAATATATATGGATAGGATTCCTATCGATTATCAAACCTCTCGTACCTTAGAAGAGTTTAAGATTGCTGCCGAAACAGGTGCTTTGAACGGTGGTGAAGATTACGAGTTATTATTTACTGTCGACCAAAAGGATTATGATTTGATTAAGGATCAAAAAGACATACATATAATAGGTTATATAAGGGAGCAATCGGCAGGTTGCAAACTTATTACCAAACAAAACACTTCTATTGATATCAAAGCACAAGGTTGGGATCACTATAAACAATCATAGATAAAGACAACAAAACGATGGAAATAAAGAATCTCTTATTAGATATGGGCGGAGTTATTTTGGATGTAGATTACACCCAGATAGAAAAGATATTCCAAACATATAATATAGATGGCAAAGCGATATATACTCAACAGACTCAATTACCATTAATAGACGATTTCGAAATTGGTAAGATAACACCCGCAGAATTTCGTCAAGGTATAAGACAAACAGTCAAAACAGATTTAGAGGACGACAAGATCGACTATATTTGGAACTCTATGATTGGCCAGGCAAGAGTAGAGACAATAAAACTACTTGGCGAATTGAAACTAAAATACAACAAAATACTATTATTCTCTAATACGAACGCCATTCATGTTGATTTTGTAAAAGATTTATTTGGTAAATCAATAGGTTTTGACATCTTTACGCTTTTGTTTGATAAGACTTATTTTTCTAATGAAATTCATCTTCGCAAACCTCACCCTGAGAGTTTTGCTTGGGTACTAAAAGACGCAGAGATTAATCCCGAAGAGACTTTGTTTATAGACGATACGCAAAAGAATATAGACGGAGCCAAACAAGTAGGATTGAATACATATTTATTAGGCCCAGATCAGACACTTTTGGATTTGAACAAGAAGAGAATTATATAATAATGAAGGAAAAAATACTACATATTATTAAGAAGCCACAAACAAAATACATAGTTATATTTGTTTTGTTTCTCTTTTTGATTATGTTTTCCAAAGACAAGAATATTTTCTACTATAATAATATCCACAAACAGAAAAAAGAATTAGAAAAAAGAAAAAATTATTATCTAAATGAAATAAAAAAAGACAGCATAAATACTCTTAGAATACTTAACAATCTCTCTGAGGCAGAGAAGTTTGGAAGAGAGAAATACCTAATGAAAAGGGATAATGAAGATATCTTTATTATAAGAAAATCTGACGATTCTTTAATAAAAAATACAATACAATAAGAATTTTTACGTTATAGGGGCAGTAAGATGAATATAACCAATCTTACGAGTTGAGAAAATAAACTATAAATATTTTAGAAGTAACATGTTACATTTAGATTTAACAAAATACGGCATAAAAAATACAAAAGAAATTTTGTATAATCCTTCTTACGAAGTTCTTTTTAATGAAGAGACAAGATCTGATCTTACTGGATATGACAAAGGTCAAGAGACAGAATTAGGAGCAGTAAATGTAATGACCGGAGTTTATACTGGTCGTTCTCCAAAAGATAAATATATCGTTATGGATGCTAATAGCAAGGACACTGTTTGGTGGAATACTCCTGAGTTCCCTAACGATAATCACCCAATGAGCGAAGAAGTTTGGGCAAAAGTAAAAGAAAAAGCATTAAATCAATTATCTAATAAACGTTTATTTGTTGTTGATGGTTTTTGTGGAGCAGACAAAGATACAAGAATGAAAATCCGTTTCATTATGGAAGTTGCTTGGCAAGCACATTTCGTAACTAATATGTTCATTCGTCCACAAAATCAAGAAGAATTTGATCAAGAACCAGATTTCGTAGTTTATACTGCATCCAAAGCAAAAGTAGAAGACTATAAAGAATTAGGTTTGCGTAGCGAGACAGCAGTTGCTTTCAACGTAACAAGCAAAGAGCAAGTTATCCTTAATACTTGGTACGGCGGAGAGATGAAAAAAGGTTTGTTCTCTATGATGAATTATTACCTACCTTTGAAAGGTATCGCTTCTATGCACTGCTCTGCTAACACAGATATGAATGGTGAGAATACTGCTATATTCTTTGGCCTTTCTGGTACTGGTAAGACAACGCTTTCAACAGATCCTAAACGTAAGTTAATCGGTGACGACGAACATGGTTGGGATGACAATTGCGTATTCAATTTCGAAGGCGGTTGCTATGCTAAAGTAATCAATTTGGATAAAGATGCTGAGCCTGATATCTATAACGCTATCCGCAGAGACGCTTTATTAGAGAACGTAACTGTAGACAAAGACGGCAAGATAGATTTCGCAGACAAGAGCGTAACAGAGAACACACGTGTATCTTATCCTATCTATCACATACATAATATTGTTCGTCCAATATCTCATGCTCCTGTAGCAAAACAAGTAATATTCTTATCCGCAGATGCTTTCGGAGTATTGCCTCCTGTAAGTATCCTTACTCCAGAACAAACTAAGTACTATTTCTTAAGTGGTTTCACCGCTAAATTAGCAGGTACTGAAATAGGTATCAAAGAGCCTGTTCCTACATTCTCTGCTTGTTTCGGTCAAGCATTTTTGGAATTGCACCCAGTTAAATATGCTGAGGAATTAGTTAGACACATGGAGAAGAGCGGTGCAAAGGCTTACTTAGTAAATACAGGTTGGAATGGTACTGGCAAACGTATCTCTATCAAAGATACAAGAGGTATTATAGATGCTATCTTAGACAATTCTATTGACAAAGCCCCTACTAAGACTATCCCTTATTTCAACTTCATCGTTCCTACCAAATTGAACGGCGTTGATACTAATATCTTAGACCCTCGCGACACTTACGCAAAGGCAGAAGAGTGGGACGTTAAAGCAAAAGACTTGGCTAAGAGATTTATTGATAACTTCACCAAATATACAGGTCACGAATTAGGAAAGAAACTTGTAGAATTTGGTCCTAAACTATAGTTTAGTGAGCGATATACCGCTCCTATTTTACGTGTTTTAATCGGGAGCGGGTTTTTGTTTTCATAATTAATTTTTTTGGTTGTCTACCCCCCCCATAGCAATATGAGGGCGGGTGTAGATTTTAATAGAGAACCTGCTTTATTCTATCGTAGAGAGATTATCTACAAAGAAAATAAGTAAAAACACCAAATCAATAATAATTCAAAAAGACAATGAAAAAACTTATATTATTCCTAACCCTATTATCCTTTATTACCTTATCTTCCTTCGCCCAAGAGACAAAAAAGAAATCCTTCTGCCGATGCGATACCATTAGTATTATGCAAGATACCATAGACGTCTCGCTAATTGTCTACACCCCTATCAACTCTACCTTAGAACTCTCTGCCACCCGTCCTGACAGTAACTCTAATACTCTTTTCTGCGTACCTGCTGCCTTTACTGCCAAGAATTACAAAGAGATAGTCGGCAAATTTGTAGGCAAGGACACAATTATTAACAACCCCACCGAAAAAGAAAACGGCATCTGTTGGATTCAAAACAACAAAGTCTATATCGGCGAAATCGAAGACTCCTTAGCCTATTACAC
Source organism: Erysipelotrichaceae bacterium (assembly GCA_963588535.1). GTDB lineage: Bacteria > Bacteroidota > Bacteroidia > Bacteroidales > P3 > Scybalousia_A. The sequence goes on from CAVAII010000129.1 coordinate 11,398, forward strand.
CAACGCCGTCTCTAACCCTAATACCTACTATTTTCAACAAATGCTTTTAATCCACAACTCTACCAAAATAGAATGCACCATTTTCGGCAAACAAAAACCAACCTTTAGACGTGCCTTAGCCATTAAGAACAACCGCCCTTACGTTGTCGAGTCCTTAAATCGTATGAATATCGGCGACTTTACAGACGTTATGATTCAACAAGGTTACACCGAAGCCATTTATTTGGATATGGGTACATGGAGCGAAGGCTTTTTTATAGACAAAGACAACGTCCGCCACTCTATCGGCAACCTACGATACAACACCAAACACCAAACTAACTGGTTATTATTCTCTAACAAATAACCTTCTGTTCCCTCCTCTCCCTTAACCGCCCCTATACATATATATTATATAGCCACCAAGACGTAATTACCCTGTATCAAAATCCTATTTATTTGGAGTATTTCGGCATTCCCTCGAATCTTTTCGTTTTTAACTCAGAACCTTCCGAGTTTTAATACGGAACCTTGTCAGTTTTAACACGGAACCTTTACTATTAAAACACTTGGTTTTTTGACCCAAAAGACTTGGTTTTTCACCCTAAAAAACTTAGTTTTTTACCCCAAAAGACTTGGTTTTTTAATACCTAAGGTTCCGTGTTAAAACTCGGGAGGTTCCGTGTTAAAATCGAGAAGGTTCTGTATTGAAATCGAAAAGATAGGAGGAAATTCCAAAGACATAACTTAAAATTTCAAGAACATACCTTAGAATTTCAATTACATAACTTAAATTTACGAAAACATATCTTAAAAATTTAATAAACATACCTTAAAAATATTATTCCCATCTTTGCTTTTGACGGCAAAATATAGAAAACTAAGCAGAGAAAACAATATTATTTGCTTGTTTGCGTTTAGAAAAAGTATTTAGTTATAATGAAAATCACAAGGTTTGTTATCAAACGCAAAAATTGAATAATAATCATGACAGAATTATTACACCTGGAAGAAATGAAATGTACGGCGTGCTACTCTTGCCTTAAAGCCTGCCCCGTACAAGCAGTGTATATCAACCACGATAGTATTACCCCAAGAATTGATAATCAAAGATGTATCGGCTGTGGCGAATGTATCTCAGCATGCTCCTACAAGGCAATTACGCCCACTAACCAAATAAACGAAATAGAGCAGATGCTTAAAACAGACACTGTTGCTGCGATTTGCGACCCTGCTATTGCTGGCGAGTTCAAAGACGTCTCGGATTACAGAAAATTCGTTAATATGATTCGTCTACTTGGCTTCAAATACGTTTGCGAAGTGTCGTTCGGCGTTGATATCGTTGCCAAAAAACAGCAAAACGTCCTCTCGGTACACAAAGGCAAACACTTTATTACATCGCACTGCCCTGTTATGACCCTATACGTTGAGCAATTCCAACCCGAGATAACTGCCAACCTTACTCCCCTTGTGTCGCCGTTCGCTGCTATGGCTTGTGTGGTAAGGAAAAAATATGGTAAGGATTTGAAAGTTGTTAGTATAACACCTTGTTTGGGATCGAAAAAAATCAATGATAAATTCAAGGGCGAAGCACATGTGGACGCATTCTTGTCGTTTATATCTCTAAGGAAAATGTTCCAAATGCACAACATAAAAGAGGACAACGTTGAGTTCTCGGATTTTGACCTGCCGTACGGAAATCTCGGCTCGCTCTACCCTATTGCTCATGGTTTTGTTGAGGCTTGTGGAGATAATGGCGGAATAATGGACGGACAATTTATAACCGCAGAAGGCAAACGAGACGCAATAGATGCAGTAAATCAATTCGCTAACTCCTCTCGTGTATTGAACGCAAACCTTAATGTATATTTCTGCGAGGGTTGTTTTATGGCAACAGGTTGTAGCAAAGGGGATAAATTTATTCGCAACGCCTTTACTAAGGAATACGCCAAGAAACGTTCCTTCGGTATTGATCTTAAGAAATGGGAACAAGATATTGAACAGTGGAGTAATCAAAGCGAGATATTTCATCTCTATGAGGCTAATAGTCAACGATTGTCGAGCCCTACCAATGAACAGATTGAGGAGGCGTTTCGTTTGTTAGGCAAGCAGACGGCGTTTCGCAATACCAATTGCAAATCTTGTGGTTACGATACTTGTTTGGGTCTAGCTAAGGCTATTGCTCAAGGCGTTGCAACGGAGAATATGTGTTTCTTGCATACCAAACAGGACACGACTAACTACTCTAATCAATTGAAACTAACGACAGAAAACCTCGCATCGCTTCGTAATGAGCATGAGAAAACATTAGAGGACTTGCTTATCGTCAAACAATCCGACAAAGAAGCCAAACAAACACTTTCTTCGCTATTGAATCATCTTTATCCTGCGGTTGCGATAGTGGATAATAATATGAAAATCACGCAATCTAACGAGGCATTTATCGATATATTAGGCGAAGACGCTAAGGAAATTAACGAGATTATTCCAGGTTTGAAAGGTGCTAACATAAAGACACTCTTGCCCGAGAATATCTACGCCGAAGTGGAGTATGTCTTGCATCAAAGTGAGGAGATAATCAACAAAGACGTCCCATTGAATAGAGATAAGTTTATCAATATTAGTATCTTTAACTTGGTTGCAAAGAAAAGTATCGGTATTATTATTCGTAATCTGTTTAGCGGAGAAGATCGACCAGAGGAGATAATCAATCGTTTGAATGAAGTAATCAAATCTAACCTTTTGGACGTTCAGCAAATAGGCTTTGTCTTAGGCGAGGGTGCCGCAAGAACAGAAAAGATGCTTAACTCTATAATTCGTTCATACAAAGAACAAATCGGAAAGAAAGAATAAGAAATCTACCAAAATGCAAGTAAAAATAGAAGAAAGTTGGAGAAAAGTGTTGCAAGAGGAGTTCGATAAGGATTATTTCTCTTCGTTAGTCGCTTTTGTTAAGCAAGAATACGCTACCAAGACTATTTATCCTAAGGGAAAGAACATATTTGCTGCCTTTGATTTGTGCAGTTTTGATAACACTAAGGTAGTTATTCTCGGACAAGACCCTTATCATGAGCCGAATCAAGCACAAGGGCTTTGTTTCTCAGTACCTTACGGCGTTACTTTACCACCTTCTTTGGTCAATATATATAAGGAAATCTCCTCGGACTTAGGTAAACCTATGGCACAGAGTGGAGATCTAACTCGTTGGGCTAAACAGGGTGTGTTGTTGCTTAACGCTACCCTAACGGTTGAGGCACATAAGGCAGGTTCGCATCAAGGTAAGGGTTGGGAACAATTCACTGACCGTGTAATTCAGGTACTTAGCCATGAGAAATCGCATTTGGTTTTCATCTTATGGGGAAGTTACGCCATTAAGAAATCTTCTCTTATCGACAAGAGTAAGCATTTGGTTCTGACCTCGGTACATCCATCGCCGTTGAGTGCTTATCGTGGTTTCTTTGGTAATCATCATTTCTCGTTATGCAATAAATATTTGCTATCCAATGGCATCTCTGGGATAGATTGGTAGAAGGGGAAAATATTTACTGATTCTATCAAATTCTTTACTGATTTTATTTGAATAATTACTGATTTTATCAGAATAATTACTGATTTTATTTCAACGATTACTGATATTATTTTGATAACTTCTGATATTATTCTAATAATCTCTAATTCTATTTTAGTGTTTTATTAAGGAAAGAAAATGAAAAGATAACAAAGTTATTTCTTTCTATGCCTATAATATAGGTAAAGGCAAAAGACTATAAGTATGGCAGATATGGTATCAAAAAGCCAATCATAAAGAGAAAAACTACGTTTGGCTGTATTGTACATTAAGCCTTGTAGTACTTCGGTTAGAAAACCAAACACAGAGACTACTATAATAGTTAGTAAATACTTATTAATTAGAAAGTTTTGCTTTATATTCCTAAGATTATGATATAGCAAAAATGACAAAACTCCAAACAATCCAAAATGAACTATTTTGTCTGCGTGAGGAATATTAATAAACTTAGGGGTATTAGAAAAAGAACTTGCAGGCAGTAGCAATAAGACCAAGATTATTATCGTCCAGACTGCTAATCCTATATTATATTGTCGTTTGGTTATCGTTATCATAAAATAATTCTTTTGTTTTTGTTGCTTTATTGTTTGTTATTCTCTTTGCTTGCTTATAATATGTCTCTGTTTTTGCTAAAAAGATAAATAAAAAAAGAAGTAGTGCCAAAAGAATATTATATCTTGATTTGACACTACATCTTATTAGTTAAACTTTTGATTAAAGACCTAACATTTTCTTATAAGCCTCAGCGTCCATAAGTTTCTCTGCTTGAGCAGGGTTAGTCATCTTTATCTTGATAATCCAACCTTCGTTGTAAGGATCAGAATTGATAGCAGCAGCGTTGTCTTCCAAAGCAGCATTTACTTCCAATACTTTACCATCAACTGGCATCAACAAATCAGAAACAGTCTTAACAGCCTCGATTGAACCAAATGCTTCACCTTCTGCTATTTCTTCGCCTTCTGTATCTACGTCAACAAATACTATGTCGCCTAATTCGTGTTGTGCATAGTCTGTAATACCAACGAAAGCCTCATCGCCTTCTATTCTTAACCACTCGTGGTCATTAGAATACTTTAAATTCTGTGGAATGTTCATTTTGTTTTTATTCTTTACTTGTTATACTTAAATAAATTATTTGTCTTTTTAGTTAATCTTCGTTATTCGTCTTTTTCTTCGTTCTAACTAATCTTTTTTCTCTTATTTTCCTACTCATTTCGGCATTCAAAATTACTATAATTTTCGTTATTAAAGAACAAAGAACGATAATTTTTTTATTTTTTTAGGAATTTAACGCTTTCTTTTTTGCCATTTTGATGAATAGTTAGGATATAAACACCGCTTTTTAAGTCTTTTACGTCCAAACTCTCAAAATTCAATCTCTTTACTTTTTGTTTTCTTCCCAAATTGTCAAACAAATCTATTTCGTCTCCTTCTTGTAATCCCTCGATGAATAATACATTTTTAGCAGGGATAGGGAAAACGTTTATATTCATTTCTTCTATTGTCTTCAAACCTACTTTCTTCTCAGCCATCTTAACAGCCTCGTAAGTATTTATTTTGCCGTAACCCCAAGTATCGTTAGGGCATTCGCCAGTGTAAGTATCTGTTTTGGCAGTTTGTAGGATAATCTGTTTAACTTCCTCGCTTGTAAGATTAGGGTTGGCTTGTAGGATCAAAGCAACGCTACCTGCTACCATAGGTCCTGACATTGAAGTACCACTTGCAGAACCAAAACCATAATCTTTACCATTGAAAGTTACGGTCTTAGCGGCTTTTGGAGCAGTATTAGAGAAGGAAGAAACAGATGATACGATTGCGTAACCAGGAGCAGATATCTCAGGTTTGTAATAAGAAACGATATTAGGACCACGAGAAGAGAAACTTGCTATTGTTGGGTGCCAAGCCGTATTTCTAAACTGGTGAGCAGCAACAGTTATAGCCTTTTCTGTTAGAGCAGGTTCTGATACTCCGTATTCTGTATCTCCCGAAGTATAACCATCTTGTGAGGCCAAGAAACTAAAACCTGTGTTGCCGACTGCTTTGGATAAACAATTAAGGTTCCAAGCATGGACAACGCCATTATCACAATACACAGCCAATACTACATGGTTGCTATTGTCTGTATATCTTGATTGTCTAATTTTCCAATCTACTATGTGTCTGTTATCTTGTGGAAGACGAGAAGAAGCAGTGTAAATAATGCTATCGCCACCGTCCAAGACCAAAACAGTTTCGTCTATTGTCTCGCCGTTACTTTCCAATAGTGGAGTCTCTGCAAATTTGTTCCAAGCATAATCATAGAACTCTATTTTGGAATAGAATTTTGCTCCATTCTCACTTTGCATCGTTATGGCTTGTCCCCAATAATATCTATTGTAAGGTTCTGGGAAATTATATTGAATTTCGGAACGGACAGTATCCTTTTTCTCTGCGTTAAATTCGGCTTTAAGGTGGAATGGTGCGTCTCCGTTATTGCCTGCACTTATAACAAAGATAATACTATCCTGTTCTATCATAGTATTGATAAACTCGTCCATCATAGATGTGCCGTCCATAGTACCCATATTATAGACACCCCAAGAATTATTTATAACCAAACGCTTACCTTGCTTTTTGGCTACATCTCTCATCCATGTGCAGCAATCCATATAATGTGCTTCGTCACAAATCCAAGTACAGAACAAAAGATTTGCTTCGGGTGCTACGCCAATATAATTAGTACCTGCTCCACTACCTGCAGCGATGCCACCAACGTGAGTAGCGTGATAACCAGTATCGTATTGATTAGAAGTATCGCATTGTGCTGCTAACAGATCTGCTTCTGTGCCGAAATAAGAACCATAATCGTACCCTTCGGGTGTAGATCCTTGTTTACGGGTTTGATCCCATGCGGCAAGGATTCTATATTCTGTACCAGTGGAATCATAAAATGTTGGGTGAGTATAATCTATTCCCCAATCGGCAACACCTACTAATACATCTTTGCCTGTATAGGCTTTTTCCAAACCTGTACCCTGCCAAATATCCTTAGCATTTAGATCCTTAGTTGCATAATTTAGGTCAATGGCACCTACTTTGCGAGAAAGATCTACTTCTATTATGTCTTTTTCTTGTACAAATTTCTTCAAATCTTTTACATTTATTCTTACGCTTACTATTCTGCCGACTCTTTGTCTTAGAGTGCAGTCATACTTTTGTAAGAATTTTAAATCGTTTGCTTTATCTACTCTCATAAGAAGATAAACATAATCCTCACCATTAATGTTTTCGGTAATATAACTTTGAGGAAATAAGTCAGAGTAAGCTTTTGTGCTCTTTGTTTCGCTTAGTAAGCCATTTAAGGAACTACCTACGCTTTGTGCATTAGCATTCCAAAGACCAATAAGGCAGAATAAGCCAAATATTAAAGATGTTACTTTCTTCATATTAGTTAATTTTTTTTCAATTTGCAAAATTACAAACTTTTTTTGAATTATACAACTCGTATGATTATAAGGAGAAAAATTTCCATTACAGAAAAACGAGTTAATTTCACTTTTTTCTTCGGTTTAATCTCTGTTTTTTACATTATATATAGGTAATACGAGAATCGAAAGAGATGAGAAAAGATTTATTATCTATGTACAAATCAAAAAATTAGACTTCCTAAGAAAATAAAATTAAAGTATTATTTTTGTCATTTGAAAAAATATTTGTACTTTTGCAACTTCAAATTTAAAGGACATGTTGGATAAAAAAGATTATATAATAGAAATTAGCAAATTAAGTATAGGCAACAATGAATTTGAATTTGAGATAAATAAGGATTTATTTGAGTTCTTTGAGTGTGAAGATGTAAATAACGTAAAGGTAAAAGCGATAGTCAATATCTATAAATCAGAGAGATTAATGGAATGTAATTTCTTTTTTAAGGGGACTATTGACGTTAATTGCAGTCGCTGTCTTGACAATATGAGTTTGGATATTAATAAGAAAACCAAACTATATGTTAAGTTAGCACAAGACTACTCTGGCAAGCAGCCCGAAGAAATAGATATCAATGAATGGGTTATGGACGATAGAGAAAATGATCTTGATCTAAAGAATTATCTTTACGAGGAATTAAGACTAATGATTCCTTTGGCACCTACACATCGTAAGAAGTCGGATTGTAATCAAGAAATGTTAAGCAAACTATCTCTTTTTAGTGGAGATAGCAATAAAGATAAAGAAGAGATTGACCCGAGATGGGAAAAACTCAAAGGGTTAATAAAGAATTAAGTTAAATTAATAAAAAGTTATAAGAAATGCCAAATCCAAAACACAGATTCTCTCAAACGAGAACAGCAAAAAGAAGATCACACGATCACGTTGAAGGAGTGCAATTAGCACATTGCCCAAATTGCGGTGCAGTTGTTGAATCTCACAGAGTTTGTCCAGAATGTGGGTATTACAGAGGAAAACTTGCAATAGAGAAGAAAGAAAAGGACAGTAAATAATCATCTATTCTTTGAATCATGAGAATAGGTTTGGATGTAATGGGGGGAGATTTTGCTCCTCAAGCAATTGTAGAAGGTGCTATTTTAGCAAAGAAAGAACTAAACGAAGATGAGATAGTTCTTTTTGGCCAAAAAGATAAGATAGTCCCTATAATTGAGAAGGCGTCTGATATAGAGGTCTCTGATTTTACTATAATTGATTGCCCATCGGTTATAGATATGCACGATTCTCCTATTAAGGCGTTGAAGGCAAAGAAAGATTCTTCTATTGCTATTGGTTTTGAATATTTGAAATTGGGCAAGATTGATACATTTGCTTCGGCTGGCAATAGTGGAGTTATGTTGGTCGGCACGATGTATAGTGTTGGTTTGATGGAAGGTGTATTACGTCCTTGTTTGGCTGCATTAGTTCCAAAAGAAAAACAAGGCGTAACCGTCTTATTAGACGTTGGCGTAGACACTGATTCAAAACCAGACACATTGTATCAATTTGGTTTGTTAGGAAGTTTATACGCAGAATGCACTTTGAATATCGACAACCCAAGAGTTGCACTTATGAACATAGGTGAAGAAGAAGGCAAAGGCAACTTACAAACCAAATCTGCTTATCAATTAATGAAAGATGCCGATTACAATTTTGTAGGCAACGCAGAGCCAAGAGAAATATTCAAAGACAATGTAGATGTTATTGTTTGCGATGGTTTTGTTGGTAATTTGATAATGAAAAACGTAGAAGCCTTTGCACGTAGCATTGCTAAGCGTGGTTTGGTGGACGACTTTATCAAAAGATTCAATTACGAGATATATGGAGGTTTGCCTTTGTTAGGTGCTAACAAGGTTGTCATAATTGGGCATGGTATATCCAATTCTGCAGCCATTAAGTCTATGGTTATGCAATCTAAGAATATATACCAATCCGATATCCTAACAAAACTAAAAAACAAACTGCAAACAAAATAAGAAATTTGTTCCAAAAGATATGTCAGATATAAGAGCGATAATAACGGCTGTTGAAGGTTATACTCCAGAAGATATTATAGATAACGAGATGTTAAGCCGTATGGTAGACACCTCTGATGAATGGATAATGACTCGTATAGGTATCAAGACGAGACATATACTAAAGGGCGATAAAGGTCCATCTGATATGGCCAAGATTGTCGTAGATAGAATATTAGAAAAGAAAAATATCGCACCTTCTGAGATTGATTTGATTGTCTGCTGTACCGTTACTCCAGATATGCAATTCCCTGCAACGGCTAATATAATTGCAGACAGATGTAATATCCGTAATGGCTTCGGATTTGATATCAACGCAGGTTGTTCCGGATTTATTTATGGTCTAACCACTGCTACCAAATATATTGAGAGTGGTTTTTGCAAGAAAGTCATTGTTGTCGGAGCCGAAAAGATGACTTCTATCGTTAATTACGAAGATAGAGCAACTTGTCCTATCTTTGGCGATGGAGCAGCAGCAGTCTTATTGGAAGCAAGCGAAAATTCACCTTACGGAGTAATAGACGAAGTATTACATTCTGACGGCGTAGGAGTAAAACATTTGCATCAAGTAGCAGGAGGTTCCGTTCACCCAGCAACAATTGAGACGGTAATGAACAAACAACACTTTATATACCAAGAAGGTCAAGCCGTATTCAAATGGGCTGTAACCAAAATGGCAGAAGTTACCGAAGAATTGTTAGCAAAGAACAATATGCAAAAGAAAGATATTGATTTCTTGCTACCTCATCAAGCCAACCTACGTATTATTAAAGCAACTGGCGATCGTTTGGAATTAGATCCTACACAAGTTCTTATCAATATTGAGAAGTACGGCAATACTACCTCAGCAACCATACCTATGCTAATGTTCGAAAATCAAGATAGATTCAAAAAAGGAGATAACCTTATCCTAACTTCTTTTGGTGCTGGATTTACTTGGGGTGCAATTTTAGTTAAATGGGCTCTTTAGAAAGGGCGTTGATTTATGCTAAAGGTAACATTTTTAGGTACGGGCACATCTTTAGGAGTTCCTATTCCGGGTTGCAGTTGTAGGACTTGTCGATCAATGGATAGAAAAGACAAACGTCTTAGAACTTCTTGTTTATTAACCTTTGATAAGATAAATCCAAGAACTAACCGACCATGGCAAATAACCATAGATGCCGGTCCTGATTTTCGTTATCAAATGTTAAGAGAGAATGTTGCCTACTTAGACGCTATCCTTCTAACACACGAACACAGAGATCATATTGCAGGTTTGGACGACGTACGTTCTTATAATTACTTACAACAATGTCCAATGCCTGTTTACGGTAATAAGGAGGCTTTGATAGGAGTAAAAAAGATGATGTACTACGCATTCGAGAATGATAAATATCCTGGTTTGCCTGCATTTGATTTACACCTTATTGGACTAAACCCTAATAGAGAATTTACACCACAAGAACAATCCTTCTTGTCTGATACTCTTGATAAAACACCTTTAAACAAACAGTTTTTCTTAGGCGATATTGCCATAACTCCTATCGAGGTTATGCACGCCAAACTACCTACCTTAGCATACAGAATAGGTAAGTTTGCTTATATTACTGACGCCAAAAGTATCTCCACAGAAGAGAGAGAAAAATTAGTCGGTGTCAAGACCTTAGTCATTAATGCTCTAAGAAAGGCAGAACACTTTTCTCATTTTACTTTGGACGAGGCTTTGGAATTGATTGATTATGTTAAGCCCGATGTTGCTTATCTAACACATTCCTCACATGAAATGGGACGATACAAAGAAGTTGAACCTTCACTTCCTAAGAATGTACATTTGGCATACGATACTCTACAAATAAAAGTAGATTATTAACCCTCCATAATATAGATAAACGAACCTATC
>CAVAII010000130.1:0-2155 GCA_963588535.1 Erysipelotrichaceae bacterium
GTCGTTTTATTCGGATAAATGGCCTAAACATTTTTTTCTTTCGGCAGAATATTTTGACGAATCGACACTCCCTTAAAATCCACTCACTCAAAAATGTTCTATTTTCCTTATTGCCCTTTTTAGTTTTTCACTTTAACTTTTTTTAATGATGAATAATTTTGATATGTTTTTGCATTAAAAATAGGGTTATATTAGTTGGAAAAATAAAATCAGTAATCAGCAAAATAAAATCAGTAATCAGCAAAATAAAATCAGTAAAGAATAAAATAAAATCAGTAATCGTTGGAATAAAATCAGTAATCAGTAAAATATTATCAGTACTTATTTGGATAATATTAGAAGTTATCAGAATAATATCAAAAGTTATTTCCACAGAGTGCGATATACTAAAAAGTATTAATATTGTTCATTAATCGTTAATAAACTGCGTTTAGATTGTTGTAGTACAAGAAAAATTTGTAACTTTGCAAAACGAATCTTTAAAACATAGAGAATTAATGTATAACGGACAAAATAATTATTATTCACCGCACAGTTTCAATATCTTACCTCCTGTTTGTAAGAATTTATTGATTATCAATGTTATCCTATATTTGCTAACAATAGTCCTAAAGGCGTATCACATAGATCTAACAACGGCTTTCGGATTACATTTCTTTTTGGCAAGCAAATTCCATATCTGGCAACTAATTACATACGCTTTCTTGCACGGAAGTTTTTCGCATCTATTCTTTAATATGTTCGCTTTGTGGATGTTTGGCTATACGATAGAGAATATATGGGGTAGCAAAAGGTTCTTATTGTATTGTTTGGTGGCTTGTTTGGGTGCTGCCTTAATGCAAGAACTTACTTATTTCTTTATGTATAAAGACTTGATTTTCGGTGGATATACTTCGGTTAATTTGAACGGCGTTAGTTTGGTTTCAACGGAAACTTTCCTTAATAGTCTTAATACTATCGGAGCATCGGGTATCTGTTTCGGCGTTTTATTAGCCTTTGGTATGATGTTTCCAAACGAATACATATATTTGTATTTCCTTGTGCCAATCAAATGTAAGTGGTTTATAATAGGTTACTGTGTCATAGAGTTACTTAATGGTGTTGCCACAACGGGCGATGGTGTTGCTCACTTTGCACACTTAGGCGGAGCGTTGGCAGGTTTGATTCTTATACTATTATGGCGGAAAAAGACTAATATATAATGCACAAGTACAAAAAAGGAGAATATAGGGACCAATTCGTTATTGCGTACATTTATGACCTTGATGATTATCAGGAGGTTGTAAAGTGGAGTATCAAGTTCAGCACCATGCTCAAAAAAGGTTTGATACTCTTGTATATTTGCGATGAAAAATATACTAATGTTACCACTACTCAGGCTCAAGAACGTTTGCAAGTGATTAATTCTCAAATATCTCTCCCATACGTACACTCATACGCTGCCCTAAAAGGCAAGACAAAAGATATTATCGGCAATTTGGGTGATTTACTTTCGGCAGTAATGGTCGTAACTAAGTCTTACAAAGGCAATAACAAGAAGTCGCCTATACATTATAATAATATAATTGAGGATTTTGCGTCCTCACGTATTGCTTATTTTGTGTTTGATTCGTATAAAGAGGAGAATAATTTCCAAAATGTAGTCTTGTCTATGAATGCCTTGAAAGAATGCAAGGAGAAAATCTTGTGGGCGTCTTATTTTGGAAGGTTTGCAAACAGTATTACATATATATATTATCATAGATACAGAGACGAATATCTGCAAAAGCAACTAAATCTGAATATTGGCTTTTTGAGAAAATTGTTTCGCAAGTTCTCTCTACAGACTCGCAATATTCATTCCTTAGATAGAAGAACCAAGTTAGATGTGCAAGCATTGAGGTTTGCAAAAGAAAACAACTACGATATTTGTATATTCCAAACTACAAAGAATAAGAGTTTTATAGAGTTTTTTACTGGTTTGCCCGAGAGAATGGTACTCAATAATCAAAGCAATACACCTGTTTTGTTTCTCAATCAAAGAGATGATTTATTCGTTTTGTGCGAATAGATTATTCATAATACTCAATCTGACGGACAGTTATATAAGCAGCAGAAGAATTGATAAAGGTAATCTTTTGAATCCAATTCTCATTCTTATCATACTTATAAGTAT
>CAVAII010000131.1:0-8456 GCA_963588535.1 Erysipelotrichaceae bacterium
ATTATAGCCAATACACCAACTAAGCAAACAACTATTATATCTTTCTTAATCTTGTTTAGATTATACAACAACAATACCGCAAACGAAAGCAATATAAATACGAAAGAACGCAACGCATCTGCTTGAAACATTGCTTGTCTGTCTTCTTGTAGGGCTATTATAAAGGATTTACCCAATCTTTCTGCGAATATTTGGTCATTATTACGAGTAAAATCCGAAAATAGAGTAGGAGCCAACCACGCAAGTAAGCAAATACCACCTACAACAGCCATACTAATATATAGAGATATTGCTTTTTTCTTTTTATCTTCTGATTGAAGGAAAGATTTCAAGCCCAAAATGGCAGTAATACACATTGTAACATTAGCAATTACCAACGCCATAGACGGAGTACGGAATTTGTTGTACAAAGGTAAGTGATAGAATAACCACGAATTGAAAGACATAAAATTACTACCCCAAGACAAGATAATAGATAGTATAGTTGCTGCTAAAAGCCACCATCTCCATTTATTATCAAGTGTAAGGAATCCGAGCAGTGCTAAAAAGATTACAATAGATCCGAAATAAACAGGACCAGCAGTAAAAGGTTGCTCACCGTGATAAGTACTTTGTAGGTAAGAATTAATAACTTGGTTAGCAACTTGCTGATTTTGTTCTATCGGACGTGTAGAACGTATTGTGTTTATTCGATTTTGCAATTGTTTGGAGTCTTGTGAGGAGATTCTTGTGTCTGCCGAACCGCCTCCCATGTAGTCTGGTATCAACAAAGTCATAGTTTCTCCCTTGCCATACGACCAATTGAAGGCGTAATTAATATCCAAACCCTTTTGAGATGTGTTTTGATCTGCTTTTTGTGGGTGAACAGTCAATTCACTTCCGCCTCTCATAGTATGTTTAAGGTATTCATTGTTTACTAATAAGTGTCCAGTAAGAGGAAGTACGGAAAGAATAGCACCGATTAACAAAACAACAATGCCTTTTGAGAACTCTTTTATTTGTTTGTCCTTAATAGCAAAGATCAAATACGATACCGCTAAGACAATTGCTGCTAAAAGAGTGTAATAAGTAATTTGTATATGATTAAATGTTAACTGCAAACCCAAAGATATAGTAAAGACCAAAAAGCCTGCAAGATATTTTTTCCTAAACGTCAATATCATACCTGCCAACACAGGAGCCATCATAGCCATTGCCCATGCTTTTGTAATGTGTCCTACATCTATTAATATAATATTGTATGATCCCAGAGCGTAGATAAGTCCTGCGAAAAGAGATAACCACGGCGATACTCCCATACATATCATAAAGACATAGAAGCCTAATGCTAACAAAAAGAATACACCTATTGTGTTTGTAGAATCAAACAAACTCAAAGGCTTTGATACAGTCGACAAAACGTTTCCACTTCTGTCGTACATAATCTGATAAGATGGCATACCTGAGAATAGATTTGGGGTCCATTCTCCGTAATGTCCTGTCATTTTTTTGTTATCTGACAACGCCTTACTCATTGAAGGGAATTGTAGCATATCACTTTGTGGCAACGCTTTACCTTTCAAAATAGGTGAAAAGTAAATTAAACTTGCTGCAATTAGTATAAGTATAGCAACTATGTGCGGTAGATATTTTTTGTAATTCATTTTTATTTATATTGTTTTAATCTCGAAGTGCAAAATTACAAAAAAATATTTTCTTAGCACCTAAAACATCAATAAAAACGCATAAATACAAAACAGATATATCCTTTACCGATGTAAAAACAAGAAAACCAACTACTATTAATAAGAATAGAATACTTTTGTGTAACTACATTTTTATTTTATCTAAAACCGCAAAAATAATATTTAACTTTACTTGGATAATGTTTAACTTTATCGGAATAATATCAAACTTTATCAAAATATTATTTGATTTTATTCTAACGATTACTGATTTTATTCTAATGATTACTGATTTTATTCTGACGATTACTGATTTTATTTTGGCACTTATTTATTATTGAGGAATATTCTCTAAAAAACAATAAAAGAAAGGTGATTAAAAGATTATTCTCTTAATCACCAATACTATATAATAACAATAAAACAAAAAATTGCTTTACAGAACTAATACCATATAATAACTTGTACCACGATTTGGATAGAATCCCTCAATGATTACTTGTCCTTTTCTACTATTTAGTTGCAAGGCATCCTCTAAAGTAATATTAGAATTGTTGTCTATCGCAGTGATAACAAATCCGTCTTTAAGTCCTTGCGATGCTAACTTACCTTTACCAACTTTGGTGATAAGTAGTCCGTTGTAGAGTTGATATTTGTTAAGTTCTGTCTCGGTTAATTCTCTTACCTTTGCACCCAAAACAGTTGATTCGTCACCTGTTTGTTTGCTTGTTAGTTCCTCTACTGCTTTTTGGTCGCTCAAAGTAACTGATCTGGTGAGTGTTTGTCCGTTTCGGTTAATAACAAAACTTACTGTTTGATTAGGGGATAATTGTGCCATAATCTCATTGACTTCCGAGGCAGTATTTACGGTTTTGTTGTCTATTTGAAGGATTATATCGCCTTCTTTGATATCTGCTTTCTCACTCGAACTACCTTTTACAACGCTTTGAACATATACGCCGTTATTATCTTTTAGTTTGTTCTCCTCTTGGAACTTAGGGTCTATTTCTCTAACAGATACTCCTGCACTTGCTCTTTGTGTCTCGCCATATTGAATTATGTCGTTGATAACTTTTTTGGCTATATTCACAGGAATAGCGAATGAATAGCCAGTATAAGAACCTGTATTCGAAGCAATAGCAGCATTAACTCCGATAAGTTGTCCCGCAGTATTGACTAACGCTCCACCACTATTGCCAGGGTTCATAGCAGCATCGGTTTGAATAAAAGAAGTTAAGGTTTGGTTGCTACCTTTTGAGGATAGAATGTTGATATTTCTTGCCTTAGCCGATACAATACCCGCCGTAACGGTAGAAGTTAGGTTAAAAGGATTACCAACTGCCAAAACCCATTGTCCAACTTTCACTTCGTCCGAATTACCATACTCAATAGGTTGAAGATTAGGTGCCTCAATCTTAATAACAGCCAAGTCGTTGTTAGCATCTGTGCCGATAATTTTGGCATTAAACTCCCTGCGGTCATTAAGTGTTACACTAATAGAATCAGCGTCCGCTACAACGTGATTATTAGTAACAATATAACCATCTGCCGAGACTATAACGCCCGAACCAGAGGTCTGATAAGTTTGTGTTCTGTTGCCACGTTGTCCTCTTCCAAAGAAACTGAACGGATCCATAGAAAAGAACTGCGAAAAAAAGTCATTATTGAAAAAATCATCGTAATAGGTTGCTTGTTTTTGATAACTGCAACGAATATACACAACAGAATGTATACTTTTTTCACTTGCTAAAGTAAAGTCTTGTGATTTTACTACCCCAGATAAAGAGGTTAATACTAGTACTAATAACAAAAATGTCTTTTTCATAATACTTTAATTTTTTATGTTTTGTTATCTATAACGTGAGTTTGGTGAAAATCTTATTTATTTTAGAGAATAATTTTTTGATTTTGCGTTAAAAGAGATTGTTATTAGTTGAAAGACAGTGATAAAGAGAAGTTGTTTGAGTGTTTCCTTTTACTATTATAAAGTAGTGAGAAAAGAAGAAAAGGAGGGGTAAACAGATAATATTTTTATGATTTTGTGCAAATAATTTAACAAATAAGGCAAAGAAAAAGAAAAAAGTTATATCTTTGCAGTCAAATTAATAGAAGGTGACAAAGGAAGTTGTAAAGAAGATATTAAAATATATAGGTAGAATATTTCTTGGAGTATTCATCTTTGTATGGTTGTTGGTGGCGTTGTTGAATACTACCCCTGTGCAGTCATTTTTGGCGGCACGAGTTGCTGATTATTTTGCAAACCAGTGGAATACCAAAGTACATATAGGTGCAATTAGTGTTACGCCTTTTATTAATGCTGGAATAAAAGATATCTATGTTGAGGATTTGAATAAAGATACTCTTTTGAGTGCTGCATACATAGAGGCAAATCTAATGAATATCCCAAAGGGTAAGCATATTGTTGTTAGGAATGCTGAGTTAGAGGACGTAGTGTGTTATTTGCATAAGAAAAATTCTAAGTTTAATTTTCAATTCATAATAGATTATTTCTCATCTTCTGAAAAGAAAGAAAAGAAAGCCTCTGAACCTATGACAATAGAGGTAAAGAGCGTTACGTTAAAGAATGCTAATTTTTCTTTGATTGATTCTGATAAAAAATATCCTATCGAGCCTGGACTATTTGCTACAAACAAGATTGTATGTAAAGACATTAATCTAAAAGCAAAGGATTTCAAAATGAAGGGTAGTGATATGGAGATTTTGATTAATCATTTGCAGGCAAAAGAGCGTTCGGGTATTTCGCTTAATGAACTAAAAGGCAAAGTAAAGTATTCTAAAACAGGCGTAAGCATACAAGATGGAGAGTTAAGAACAGACGATACCTACCTAGATATAGATGCCAGTTTGTCTATGTCTAAGACTAATGGGTACAAATCATTTGTTGATTCTGTGTATTGTACCTTAAAGTTAGACAATGGTTCATACGTTAACCTTAAAGACGCATGTTATTGGCATAAAAGATTAAGAAATGCTAATCAAAAGGTATATCTTACTTGTGATGTAAGTGGAACGGTAAATGATATGTTAGTTAAGGCGTTTGATTTGCGTACTAGTCAAACACATATCAACACAACAGGACAAATAAAACAAGTAACACGTTTCAATAATTCGTATTACGATTTGCAATTAGAGGATATAACCACTTCTGTTCAGGACTACAAAAGTTTAGGTCTGGGGACAATCGTTCCGCAATTCTCTTTACCAAAATTAGTTAGCAACTTAGGAGTAATTAATCTAAACGGAGACGTAAAAGGTAACATAAACGACTTTGTTTCTCACTTAATGGTATCAACAGATTTGGGTTCGTTGGATTTAGATGCTTCGGCAGAACCTTCTGTTAATAATCTAACCAAGTATTCTGCCAAAGCCAACTCGGCTCGTTTGAATATAGGTCAATTACTAGACAACAAGATATTAGGAAATTCCACTTTGGATTTGCAAGCAGAGATAGTAGGTACCAAACCTCAAACAATGCAAGGACGATTAAGGGCAGATTTGAAAAATTGTTACTTCAAGGGAAACAATTATAACGACATAGCAGTAGAAGGTGAGATAAACGGCTACGATATAGACGCAAAGATAAATATAGATGATGAGTTGGTTGCCTTAGAGAGCAATTCCTCGATAAATTATCAAGCCAAACCGACAATAACTCTACAAGCCGCTGTAAGAGATTTGGATTTACACAAAATGAATATAATGTCCTTTGTAGATACTTCTGCTATTATTACAGCAAACATAGAAGGTGAGGTAAGAGATTTTGATATGGATAGTCTAAATTGTAATCTTACTTTGTCGGATATATTTGTAACCACAAAGGATAGAGATTTTAAGGTCAATAATATTAAGTTAGTAACTCAGAACAACGATAATATCAATTCTATTTCGTTTGGTAGCGATATAATAGACGCAAATCTTAATGGCAAATATACAATTAATACTTTGGCAGAAGATTTTAGTTATCTAATGAAAAGGTATATCCCTGATTTTAGTGCTGTTGTAAGCGATAGTATTAAAGATAGCGGAGAGAAAACCATAGATACCAAAACAGAATTAGCACAGAGCGAACATATAATACAATCCGATGTAGATTTTACGGCAAAAATCAAAAACATAGATATTATTCGTTCTTTGTTTGGTATAGATCTTTACACCAATAATAGATTCGAGATAGTAGGAAAGATGAATCCTGACACAATCTTAGGTTGTGATATTATGGCTGATAATATCCGTTATTCGAGTTTTGAATTTGATAATACCAAGATTAATATTCGTACAAAGAATAATAAACTAAACTTAGCACTTGCTATGCAAGAATTGTTCCTTTCGAATTCTATGTCCTTTAAAGACGTATCCCTATCTACTGATATAGACTCTACGGACGTAGATTTGCTTGCTTCTTTGGTAAAAAGCGATGATACTACCACGAATCTGCAAATGGCATTCAATTCTATAATAGATAATAAGGGTTTGCAGGGAAGTTTCTACAATACTAACTTAACTATTCAAGGCACAAAGATAAATCTTAACAACAATCATATAATAGGTATAAATAACAAGAATATCTCGGTTATGAATCTCGTAATGTCTTCCTCTAATAGTAATATTACGGTAGACGGAATGATAAATGATAACGATGCTTTGACTTGTACCTTTGATAATGTGGATTTATCTCTTGCTAATCCTTTTATTGAGGCAATGGGAATGAGCGTTGAGGGTATTCTAAACAAAAGAGTAGTAGTTAAGAATTTGCTTAAATCACCTACCTTTACTTCGGATTTGGAAATTGCCGACCTTAAATTCAATGATGTCTATTTAGGTAAAGCATGGTTGAAGGTTAATAATAGTATATCGCCCGATGTGTTCTTTGCGAACATAAAATTCTTGTATCAAGCCGATAATAAAGAGGTTGTTCCATTACAATTAGTCGGTTCTTTCACCCCAAAAGATGAACAAGAGCAATTAGATTTGGATCTTAATATGCAACAATTCTCTATGTCCATCATTAAGACCTTTATCTCCTCGTTTGCTTCCGATGTTGAGGGATATCTAAGTTGTAAGAACTTGAAAATAAAAGGTAAACTAACTTCTCCTGATATCAATGGCAAACTTCATTGTGACAATGTCGGTTTAAGAGTAAATATGCTTAACACAAAATATTGGTTAAATGACGATATAACCATAAAAAATAACAAGATAGAGTTTGATGATTTCAAATTAAAAGACGCACAAGACAACAAAATCGCTGTTAATGGGCAGATAACTCACCATAATTTCAAATCATTTGATATAGACCTAAAAGCAGTTGCCGATAAAATCAAGTTGTTAGATACCAAATCGGCAAATGGAGAGATGTATTACGGAACAGTCTATGCTTCGGCTAATGTTAGTCTGTTGGGAGATAGCAATATGATAAATATCTCTGGAAATGCTAAGACAGAATATGGAACCTCCATAAACGTGCCTGTAAATAGCAAAGCGAATGCAACAGAAAAAGAATTTATTACCTTTGTAGATACAAAGAAATCCCAAGATACTTCCTCTACTGCTGATGTAGTTGAGAGTAAAAAACAGGGTATGGGCTATAATATTGATTTGGACTTAAATGTTAATCCTAATGCCAAACTATATATACCTATGGACTTTACGCAGATGAAAGGTAATCTGGCAGTAGCAGGTAATGGCGATCTAAGAATAGCGATGAACTCAAAAGGTAAGTTCTCTATGATAGGCGAAGTAGCCATTGACAACGGTACTTTTGGTATTAATATAATGGATTTAATGGAAAAGAAATTCGTTCTACAAGAGGGTAGTACAATAGTTTGGAATGGTGAGCCAACAGGTGGAACGATGGATATATCAGCAGTATATAAGACAAGGGCTTCGTTATCTTCTTTGTTAGGTAACAAATATAATAAGCCAGTTGATGTAGAAAGTATTATTCATTTGACAGGTCCGATGACTAATCCGCAACCTTCTTTTGATATATCCTTACCTAATACAGACGAACAGACTGCCGAACAAGTCTTTATGTATATTGACAAGAGTAATGAAAAGGTAATGTTGGAGCAAACAGCGAGTTTGTTATTAACTAATCAGTTCTATTACTCACAAGGTGGCTATGAGACAACGGCTTTGCAGTCAGGAGTAACTTCTTCTGTTATGGGAATGGCGTTTTCTCAACTATCGGGTATGATAAGTAATATGGTTAAGATAGTAGATGTTGATTTGAACTATACATCTTCTTCCTCTGGCGAGACGACTACCGATCAATTCGATGCCAATTTCTCTAAATCTTTTGGTAAATGGACTTTTGAGGTCAATACTTCGTTTGGTGGTTCTTCGGGAGAGGCAACTTCAAGTGTTAATGAGGGGTCTCAGATTATTGGAGACGCAACTGCGAACTATAAATATAGTGATAATCTTAGTGTACAGGTATTTAATCATTCCAATGCTAATGATTTCACCAAGTATAATGTCTCCCCATACACCCAAGGAGCCAAAATAACCTACAAAAAAGAGTACGAAAAATTCGCAGATATCTTCAAACGTAAGAAAAATAAGAAAACAAAATAATAATATAAAGGTAAAGAGTTACTTGTTTAAGAATATTTTTACCAATTTTTTCTAAAAACTTTTTGCAATTCAGAATAATTTGTATACCTTTGCACTTACTTATAACAATTAAGAAATGAAATAGAGATGAAAAAATTATTTTTTATTTTAGTAACTATTTGTAATGTTTTGACA
Organism: Erysipelotrichaceae bacterium; assembly: GCA_963588535.1. GTDB lineage: Bacteria > Bacteroidota > Bacteroidia > Bacteroidales > P3 > Scybalousia_A. Next base: position 8,436 of record CAVAII010000131.1, read on the forward strand.
TTACAAGCACAACAAGAGGAC
>CAVAII010000132.1:0-11351 GCA_963588535.1 Erysipelotrichaceae bacterium
CCAAATTTCTCTAAAACTTTCTTTTCTAACAATAGATTTCATTAAAATAAAATCTAATTTCATCAGAATAAAATGTCTAATTATCAAAATAAAGTAAGAGAATATTTTCTTTTTTCTTTATAAAAATCCAAAGCAAATTCTCCTAACGTGTTAAAATTTTTCAATTTCTTTAACATGAACACATATTTTATTAAGAATGTTAGAAACTATTTTAGACTTTTTAATAGATAAACTTACTCTAAATCAAATAAATTTATTTCTTTTTGGGAAGCAGTAGGGATATCGTCTAAGGAAACGCCTAAGCCTATTAAACGGACAGGTTTTTCTTTATATGGGATTTGCTTAACTAATTGTTTTGCAAGTGGAAGGATTTCGTCTTTGGTCGTTAAGATAGTATTCTGCGTAAGACTACGAGTTTGACAAGTGAAATCAAAATATTTTATCTTTAAGGTTAGTCGTCTACCTTTGAATTGTGCCTTTTCAATACGTGTAACCAAATCTAAGACAACATTATAGATAGCTACAATCATCGCCGTATGGTTATTGATATCTTTTTCCATCGTATGCTCACAACTAACCGACTTACGCACCCAATTATTCCTCACCTCACTTTCGTCTATTCCTCTCGCATAATCATAAAACACCTTACCCATCTTGCCGAAATTATCCACAAGTTCCTTTAATGATTTGTCTCTTAGTTGCTTACCCGTATAAATACCTAACGAATGCATCTTGATAAGTGTCTTTGGTCCAATTCCCCAAATCTTTTCAACTTTCAACGAATCAATAAATTGCTGTGCTTGCAGAGGGTGAATAACTTTCAATCCGTTAGGTTTGTTCCAATCAGAAGCTATTTTGGCTAAAAACTTATTATAAGATACTCCTGCCGAAGATGTTAGAAAAGTCTCGTTATAGATTTTCTCTTTCAACTCCTTTGCAATATTAACAGCCATCGCTTCATTTATCTTGTTGACTGTTACGTCCATAAAAGCCTCGTCCAAGGATACAGGTTCTATAAGGTCGGTATATTCCTTCATTAGAGTCCGTATAGTTGTTGAGACCTCTTTATATTTCTCAAAATGAGGCTCTACGATTATCAAATCTCTGCAAAGTTGTTTGGCTCTTTGAATAGACATCGCCGAATGAATACCAAATTTTCTTGCTTCGTAGGACGCCGTTGCCACAACCGACCGCATAGCATCTCTACCCACAACAACAGGTTTTCCACGGATAGACAAGTCGTCCCGTTGCTCTACCTGAGCAAAAAAAGCATCCATATCCAAATGAATAATCTTACGCATAGACATATCTATACTACTGAATAAAAACGAATTGCAAAATATTTGCCCCCATCTGTAAGGCTTTTTGGTGACGTTCCTCGGTGTCGTTATGAACGGACGTATCCTCCCAACCATCTCCTAAATCACATTCATAAGAATAAAAACAAATCAGTCTGCCTTCCCAAAACAAGCCGTAACCTTTTGGGGCTTTGTTGTCGTGTTCGTGTATTTTTGGAAGACCATTAGGAAAATCAAATTTCTGGTGATAGATAGCGTGCGAAAAAGGTATCTCAACAAAGTCTAATTCGGGAAAAACTTTCTTTATTTCCCTGCGTATATACTTGTCAATGCCATAGTTATCGTCTATATGTAGGAAACCACCGCCCAAAAGATATGCCCTTAGGTTCTTAACCTCTTCATTAGAAAAGACAACATTGCCATGACCAGTTAGATGAACAAAAGGATAGAGGAATAATTCTTGCGAACCAACGTCTACAGTAGCATAGTTTTCAGATAAATGAGTAGAGAGTTGAGAATTTGCAAAACGTATCAGATTTGTTAGCGAGGTGGGGTTAGCATACCAATCACCACCTCCATTGTATTTCAGCAGTGCTATTGTGTTGTTCTGTGCTATTAGTCCAAGACCCCAAAACATTAATAATATGTATATAAACAATTTTTTCATCGCTATATCCCAAGTAATTAATAAAGTACTATTTCCAAATTCCCCTTTTATCTAACTTACTCTCTTAATTTACTTTTATCTTTCTTTCAATCCCCTTATCTATTATACTGTTTATTGATTCAAAAAATGAATATTGCTTATTGCGTACAAAGCTGCCGTCTCTGTTCTTAAACGTTTGTCTCCTAAGGTAATTAACTTGCAATTTGAGTTTTGAGCCATTAAGACCTCTTGTTCGGAGAAATCACCCTCGGGGCCTATAAATATTATTGTGTCTTCACCCCTTTGATAATCGTCTTTAATGTAGATTTTCTCTCCCTCACCACAACAACACATATAACGTTTCTTTTCGTTCATAGTCTCCAATAAGGCAGTTATCTTTCTCATTTCATTAAGTTTAGGAGCAAAACAAGTAAGCGACTGCTTCATTGCCGATAGGATTATTTTCTCTAATCTTTCTATCTTAACTACTTTTCTCTCTGTATGTTCGGTAAGTATAGGCGATATCTCATCTACACCCAATTCAATAGCCTTTTCTATCAAAAACTCCATTCGATCCATATTCTTTAATGGAGCAATAGCCAAATGAATTTTGTAATCTCTTTTACCGAAATCTTTGTGTGTATCAATAATTTGTAGAGTACTCCTCTTGTCATTAGCCTCCAATACCACACAAGTACACAGACTACCTTTGCCGTTAGTCAAATAAACCTTTTCGTTCTCTCTTATTCTCAGTACTTTGGCAAGGTGATAAGACTCCTCCTTATCCAAGGTAATTGTATCATTTTCTACACTTTCGGTAGTAAAAAACAACTGCATTTTCTTCTATAAAGAATAAACCAAACCCACCGAAATAAATGGATTTAGCATTTGTGGAGAATCATGTTGATGATAGAACTCGTAATAGTCTGAATCCAAATGAAATCCTTTGTATTCGTCCTCATATTTCATTTGATACTCAGCACCTGCTTTTATCCTCAAAGACCAATCTTGAGAAAATTCGTATGTGTAACCTACCATAAAACGAAATGTAGGTACTACATGCGTTAAGGATATATCGTTATTACTTTTTTGAATTGAAATTATATTAACCTCGTTACCGAATTGTGCCAAATACTCTGCCTCTAACTCTGCCGTTGAGGAAGGTCCTATTTGGTTTAAAGCAGCATCTCTTTCACCTAACATCAAATTAACACCTGCCGAGATACCTACGAAAATATTACTTCTTTTTAGATTGTAATACATATTGAAGTCCAACAAGATAGGTATTTCTGTATAAGATTTATAAGAATCCCAAAGTTGTTCTAAGTCAGCACCCAATGCCTCTGTATTGATATCCTTTCCGAAATAACGAGACAAACCCAAATGTCCTCCAAATCCGAATGTTACCTTGCCGTGAATAATACTCGGACGCATCTTATACTCATAACCAAGGTTAAAACCTGCTGCCCATGGAGTAGTAGGCTTGAAGGCATCAGAAATAACTGGTACTGCCTCAATGTTTAGACTAAACAAATTCTCTGCTACATCTCTATTCCAAATACCTTTACGCCAATCTCCTTTTGCGTATGTATTTAATCCTATGGATAATACAATACATAATATTGCTCCAAATATAGATAGTTTTTTCATAGTTTGTTATGTTTTCTTTTATCCTTTTTACTCTTTTTTAACGTTTATTATTCTCGTTTTATACGTTTATTTCAAACTGCGAAATTACAAAAAGTTTGTGTATTAGCAAAATTATTTCTTCAAAAAAGTCGTAAAAACGAGAAAAAGACTTAATTTTGTAGTCCAAAAAACGCAAAAATATTATCTAATGAATACGGCAAATATAGTATTTGAAACTAGTTGGGAGGTATGTAACAAAGTCGGAGGCATACACACTGTAATAATGACTAAATCAAATAGTTTCGTTAAACAATTTAATGGCAATTATTTCTTAATCGGACCCGATTTGGGACAAGATAACAACAAAAATAGCGAATTTGTTGAGGACAACGAAATATTCAAGACTTGGAAAACTTACGCCAAAAGCAAAGGCATTAGAATGAGAATTGGTCATTGGAATATAAACTCCTCTCCTATAGTTATATTAGTTGATTTTACTCAGTACTTTGCTCAAAAGAACGAAATATTTGCTTGGTATTGGGAAAAATTCCAAGTAGACTCTCTTACAGGAGGTTGGGATTATATTGAACCGTTTTTATTCGGTTATGCGGCAGCCAAAGTGATAGAGAATTATTACGATTTCTATTCCATTGTTTCTGACCAGATTGTAGCACAATTCCACGAATGGATGACAGGTTCGGGTATTTTGTATCTAAAATATCACACTCCGCAGATAGCAACTATTTTTACTACTCATGCTACTGTTTTGGGTAGATGTTTGGCAGGTAATAACATTCCTTTATATAGTGGTTTAGAGAATATTAACGCAGACAACATAGCAAAGAATTTTAATGTCGTTAGCAAGAACTCTTTGGAGAAAATATCTGCTCTTAATGCCGATGCCTTTACCACAGTTAGTGAATTGACTAATAGAGAATGCAAACACTTTTTTAACAAAAACGTTGATTTTGTTACCCCTAATGGTTTCGAGGGTGATTTCATTCCTTCTAACGATCAATATCCTATTTTGCGTTCTAAGGCAAGAAAAAAGATTCTCTCAATAATAGAAAGCGAATTTGGTTACACTTTGCCAGAGGATAGTTTGTTTATTATAAATAGCGGTAGATATGAGTTTAAAAACAAAGGTATAGACTTGTTTATCAAATCTATGGCAAAACTAAATAAACAAACAAACCTACCTCGAAAGATTGTTGCCGTTATAGCCGTACCTGCTGGTGAAATAAATGATATGGATCCAATAGTTAGTACGATAAAGGCTTGTGGATTAGATAATAAAGAGGGCAACGATGTTACTATTTTGTTCCTTCCTTCCTACCTTGATGGAAACGACGGCAAAGTAAATATTCCATACTTCGATTTCTTAACTGCCTTTGATCTTTCTATCTTCCCATCTTATTATGAACCATGGGGTTATACACCTATGGAGAGTATGGCTTTGGGTATTCCATCGATTACTACAACGCTTACAGGCTTTGGTTTGTGGGTTAAGGACAATATTCCAAATCCTAACTCTGCCCTAACTATCATTGAAAGAAACGATACCAACGACGACGAGTGCATAGACAATATTGCCACAAGATGCAATCAAATCCTAACCTATTCTACGGATCAATTATCTGTCTTACATAATGATAGTGTAAATATCTTTAAGCATGTACAGTGGAATGAACTAGTACAATATTATTATAAAGCATACGATTTGGCTATAACAAAAGCCCTTAATCGTTTTGATAAATACAAAGATAAGAAACCTTTAAGTCTAATTTCTAATATTCATTCTACTTGGGGTGAATGTCCTAATTGGAAAAAATTCCTTGTTAAAGTTACTCTACCTGAAAGACTTAAACCATTACAAAGTCTTGTTATGAACCTTTGGTGGTCTTGGTCTTACGAGGCTTTGGACTTATTCTATTATATAGATAGAGAAAAATTCCTACAAGTTTCTCGTTCGCCTATCCGTTTGCTAATGTCTCTAAACAAAGACGATTACGAAAGATTGTTAAAGGACGAAAAGTTCCTTGAGAAAATGGATAAGGTTGTAGCACAATTCAATAACTATCTAACAGAGAGAAAAGTAAAGAATAATGCCCCTATCGCATACTTCTCAATGGAGTTTGGAATACACGATATCTTACAGATTTTCAGCGGTGGTTTGGGTATGTTAGCAGGTGATTACCTTAAACAAGCCTCTGACGACAATCGCAACATAGTCGGCATTGGTCTGTTGTATCGCCAAGGTTATTTCTCTCAGCACATTACAAAGGACGGAGTACAAGAAAGCGAAAGAAATAATCAACATTTTTCCCTATTGCCATTACGTGCCGAAAGAGACGAACAAGGTGTTTGGCGAAAAATATCTATAAACCTCCCATACAGAACGGTTTATGCTAAGATTTGGCGATGCGATGTTGGTGTTACTCCTCTCTACCTTTTGGATACTGATATAGATGCTAATAACCCAGAGGACAGACAGATAACTTATCAACTCTATGGCGGCAACAACGAGATGCGTTTGAAACAAGAAATCTTGCTCGGCATAGGTGGTATAAGACTATTGAAGGAATTGAATATCAACGCAAAACTCTATCATCTTAACGAAGGACACAGTGCTTTCTGCTCGCTCGAAAGATTGAATAATTACATTAATGTAGACAAAATAGACTACTTTACGGCATTGGAAAAAGTACGTTGTTCAACTCTTTTCACAACTCACACCCCTGTTCCTGCTGGTCATGATAGTTTCTCAGAGGATTTAATGCGTACATATTTTTCTACTTTTTCTCAAAAACTAAACTTATCTTGGGACGATTTTATGCTTTTGGGTAGGAAATCTAACAACAATAGAGAAGATAAATTCTCGGTTAGTGTATTGGCTATCAATTGTTCTGAGAATATCAACGGTGTTAGTAGAATCCATTCTCGTGTATCCAAACAGATGTTTCAATATCTCTATGACGGCTATTTTGCAAAGGAAATCAACATCGGTTATGTTACTAACGGCGTTCATCAAAAGACTTGGGCTGCTAAGCAATGGTACCTTGAAGATGAAAACTATCTTAATAATATCGAGAACATTAGCGACGAAAGAGTTTGGCAAATACATCAGCAACTCAAAGGCGATTTAATAACTTTCCTTAAACAGCGTTTGGAAAAAGAATTCATTTCTCGTGCCGAAAGTCCTGATTTGTTTATTCGTACAACAAAAGATTTAAACGAAGAAACACTTTTGGTTGGTTTTGCTCGCCGCTTTGCTACCTATAAACGTGCTAATCTATTGTTTACAGACCTAAAAAGATTAGAAAAGATAGTTAATTTAGGAGTTAAATTTGTCTTTGCGGGCAAGGCTCACCCTGCCGATATTGCAGGTCAAGATCTAATAAAAAACATTATAAAAGTATCCAAGATGCCACAATTTGTTGGTAAAATACTTTTCGTTGAAAACTACGATATGTTTGTTTCTCAACACTTAATACGTGGTGTAGATGTTTGGCTGAATACTCCTACACGTCCTTTGGAGGCAAGTGGTACCAGTGGCGAAAAGGCTGTTATGAACGGAGTTGTCAACTTCTCGGTTATGGACGGTTGGTGGGCAGAAGGTTACAGAGAAGATGCTGGCTGGGCTTTGAGTGAAAAACAGACCTACAAGGATACTAACGACCAAAACCTTTTAGATGCCGAAGTAATCTATTCTACCCTAGAAAACAAGATATTACCTACTTATACGGAACGTAATAAAGAGGGCATCCCAGAGAAATGGGTTAGATATATCAAAAATACTATCCATAAGATCGCCCCTAACTTTACTATGCAAAGACAGTTAAACGATTATTTCTCAAAATACTATAACCAAATGTTCGTTCGCACCAATACATTTGCTACGGATAATAACACCTCTGCAAAAGAGTACGCAAGATGGAAACAAATGATGCGAAAGAATTGGAATACAATAGATTTGATAAGCGTACAAGTACCTGATAGCGACAATCATAAATTCAATATCAATGATAATTTCAGAGCTCAAATCGTCTTGTCTACTGCCGAGATAGATCCTAAATATATTGGTATCGAGATGATTATAACTAACAAAGAGAATGGTACCGTACAAGACTACAATCGTATAGAGCCTTTCAAACTAGTCTCTTACGAAAGTTATAAGGCTATTTATGAGATAGATATCCCTGTCTTATCGAGTGGAGTACACGATTATGCTTTCCGTTTGTTTGCTCAACATCCGTTACTCTCTTCTCGTATGGACTTACCATTAGTAAAGTGGATTTAGTTAAATATATATGTAGATGTAAATATTAATGTTGGTGTAAATGTCAGCGTACATATTGGTATAAAACATCTATTTAACTAATAGTCTTATACTAAGTACAATAAACCAAAAGGCTACGGCAAAAAACAATAACGACCAAAGGAAAGACGGTATCTTGGTTATTTGCTTTAATGATCTTGCGTCCGTCTTTGTTTTTGGAGATGAGAGAGTTATATATATCAAAGTTATAATAGATAACAAGTTTTCTATCAATAAAATAATGGCGTAAATATATATTATGTTATTGTATATGGGAGAGAAAATAGGTACAAGAGCAAACACAAGGTTCAAAGCACAAAAACATATTGTCCAAACTCTTCCAAAGGAATTGCCAATAAAGAAAATAAGAGCCAAAGCAGATACTACAACAAAGACATAAAACGTTGTAGAAGTGATATTTGAAAGGGATAAATAGACCAACGCATACCCAACAACAGAGGGAATAATATAACCCGCCAATGAGATAAAAAACATACTCCTTTTATCTGTTATCTTAGTCGTACAAGACCCCGAGAAGTCTCTGTTAATCACTATTTTTTCTACCTTTTGTCGAAACAACTTTGCTACTATTGCGTGCGATAACTCGTGCGTTAGGGTATTAAACGTCCTAAACACCAAATCGACTGGCTTTAACCTTATTACAATAGCCACAATAACCAAACTTAGTATCAAAAACTCCTCACTCATAAATAAAGACACATCCTCTATATTATTTTCTAGTTGTATTAGGGTGCAAAGTTAATCAAATTTCAAATACTAACGTCCTTGATACTTCGACTAATTTGAGATAGAATGCCGTATTGACTAAAGTTTATAGAAAATCTAAGAGACTAATGATTAAAGAGTTCTTGTTTAAAATTACTCGCTACGAAATATCTTTAAATAGAGCAAGATTTGCAAAAAGTAAAGAATTTTGTACTCTATTTGTAAAAGAATTTGTAATTTTGCAACGTTGTTAAGAAAACTACAACATAAGAATAATTAAGTAAAAGAAATGAGATATATTGCTTTTTACATCACTATTATAGGCTTTCTGTTGTCCTTCTCTAACAAAACAATGGCAAAGCCGTTGGACTGCGATACTGTATTTGGATATGGATCTACTGGTAGCGGTTATTGGGTTGATACCGATGGCGATAGCAATCCAGACACAGTTTATACTTATTCCGGTTGCTTTCATACCAAATGGACAAGAGATGATGGTTCGATAACCGATACTATCCTTGTCTTGAAATTTACTCCTGATGATGCAGGACCATTAGGTTGTAACCCAATGCTATGGTATAACAACGCAGCCGTCCCTGATACTATCTTTATAAGTACCAAAACAGATACAACAATTAGTTTGGTTTCGCAGACAACTGACTTAGACACATACACTTGGACTGCATTAGACAAAACCAAACAAAGTCGTATAGGATCTGATACCTCTTCTTCTACCACCATCGTTGTACCTCCAAAAGACACAGCTGTATATGTCCTGACTACTACCAAAATCTCACCCGAGGACTATCAAATGGTGTTTAACGGCAATTTCGAACAAGGCAACGTAGGTTTCAAAAGTGATTTCACATACAAAGAAAAGAATGATGGAACATCCTCTGGATCTTTTGGTTGGGGAGTTTATGCTATTGGTGTAGCCCCTGACGCCAATGATCCTAAATACTATTGTGCAGGCGATTTTAATAGTTCGGGTTGGGCTCACTACCCAACAACAGGTTATCCATATCTATTCGCCGATGGTAAGCAAGTAGCAGGAGGACAAGCTTTTTACTCTACTACTTTCTCCGTTGAGACTAATCAAGAATATATCTTCCAAGCCAAGTTTGCTAATCTTAATAGCGGAGGCACTTTCACTAATCCGGGAACGGATTATGCAATTTTCCGTTTTTTTGTTAATGATCAGCCTGTAAGTGAATATGATACGCTTAAATCTACTTGGGGTGTATGGCAATCTCTTTACACTACCTTTAATACTGGTAACGATACTCTTGCAACCGTTACGGTTAAGAACTTTGGTGTCTCTACCGACGGCAATGACTTTTGTTTGGACGATGTTTCTTTCCTAAAATATTGTAGCACATCGGACACTATCGTTATTATTAATGATATGACCTTACGCACCAAAATAGATGCAGAAATATGCGATAATCAGCAATATACATTCCATGACAAAATACTTACAACCGAAGGTTATTACATAGACACTTTGCACACTTCGGCTAATATCGATAGTATCGTTACTTTGCATTTAGTAGTGCATCCTACTTGTGATACAACTATTTACGATACTATTTGCGAAGATCAATCGTACGTTTTCAACAACCAAACCTATTACGCAAGTGGTGATTATACAGCCTCTTTGCAGACAATGGATTATGGCTGCGATTCTATTGTGCATTTGCATTTAGTGGTTAATAATAAGTCGTATAAGAATATTACTGAGACGATTAAATCGTGGGAAGATTATTATTTTGAGGATTCTTTAATTAGAGACGATGGTGTTTATACAACCACGTTGACTAATGTCGCAGGTTGCGACTCAATTATCACTCTTACACTCTCTTACGAAGACAAAGTTTATATTTCTGAATCTATTTGCGAAGGCGAAGAATTTGCTCTTGGCGACAAACTACTGACCACCACTGGCACATACGCCGACACTCTAACGGCACTAAACGGCAATGACTCTATTGTTATGTTGTCTTTGAATGTCTATCCTGAATATAATGACACTATTACAGCCAAAATTGGTGTTGGACAAGTCTATGATAGAGAAGGTTTTTACGAGGATGAGAAAGGTATCTACACGCAAGAAAACACCTCTATTCATGGTTGTGATTCCTCTACGGTATTAATCTTAGATGTTGATTCTCCGTTAAATATCTACTTACCTAATGCTTTTACGCCTAATGTTGAGGACGGAAGTGAGAATAATGTCTTTCGTGTTATATCTGCCGAGGATAGTGTTGTTATAGAGAGTTTTAGAATCTACAATCGATGGGGCGGTATTATTTTCGAGACCACAGACATAACTGTCGGTTGGGACGGTACTTACAAAGGAGAGATTTGCAAAGAAGGCGTCTATCTTTATGAAGTAATATATTCAAGAAAAGGCGAAGGCAAACAATACAACAAAACTGGCGAGGTATTCCTAATGAACTAATTTTTATAAAAGAATTAGTCTTTACTTCTCTTTTGCTGAATTAGCGAAACATTGTTATTATTCAGTTACATCATTTTTTTAACATTTCAAAAATGTTCTATTTTCCCTATTGCCTATTTTTGAAAAGCATAGGTAACGTCTCCAAATACCCATTTTTCACCTCTGTAACTCATTGATTGATAATGTCCCCGTAAAGTGGCGTTTTATCAAAATAAATGGTCGTTTTATTCGGATAAATGGCCTAAACATTTTTTTCTTTCGGCAGAATATTTT
>CAVAII010000133.1:0-5337 GCA_963588535.1 Erysipelotrichaceae bacterium
AAAACGACCATTCATCAAAATCTTTCGACCAATTAGAAAAATATTACGGCAGAATTTTTCGGGAAAATTAGTAGTTAAGGTGGTAAAGAGAGTAAGTGCTTAAAGGGATAGGGAAAATAGAACACTTTTTTAAGGAGGTGTGGCGGAAGTGTTAAAAAATGGAAAAATTAGGAGAAATTGCGGTTGGAGGAGTTTTGAGGAAATTTTAATTAGTGCATAATCAAGAAGTTAAAAATTTAAGGAAATTGGGATTTCGGGAGGAAATGTTAAAAAATTAAGGAAAAATAGGGATAGGGAAAATAGAACATTTTTGAAAAGGGGGAATCAAAAATGATCTAATGACTAATAAAATACGGCTTAAAACATACTATATAGTCTTAATATTGGAACTCATAAGAAGGATCTTGGGAAAGACGATAAACGTATGTGCGGATCTTGTCTGCCCATTGCAAAGCATTGTAAGAATTATCGAGTTTGCTATAAGATATTGGCTTACCGAATGTTATCTTAATGGTTTTACCTTCCTGTTTGAACATCTCACGGGGCAACATTATCAGCTCCAAGTCAAATTTAATTCCAAAAAAGTGACGAATCTTGTATAGCCTATAAAATGCTTTGCTGTTACTGCCCTCTATATAAGCAGGATAGATATCTCGTGAGAATTGTTGTGCTTTTTTAATAAAAGACTTCTTCCATTTGAAGTCTTGCAACCTTCCATCTATTATCTTGCTCTCCGTACCAGCAGGGAAAAAACACATAGCCGACTGTCCAACAAAAGCATCGTTAAGGGCGTTATGATTTTGTGTATTTCTGCCATATTTATTGATAGGAACAAAGACACTTCTTAAGCCAGGCAAGTTGCAAAGTATATCATTTACAGGAAATAACACATCTTTCCTCTGCTTACCTAATAAGGATATTAACGCAACTCCATCGATACTGCCCAAAGGGTGATTAGCCACCACCAAAGGTCGCCCAGACAATGGGAGATTCTCTTCGTTTACAACCTCAACATTTATCTTCAACTCTTTAAGCAAAATAGTTGCGAAATCTACTCCAAAATAATCACGATATTTGTATATAATCTCGTTGATACGATCGAGACAGATAAATTTTTTGAAACGATTGAGTAAAAATTTTGGAATAATTCTCAACAATTTAGGGTTCTTGGCTGCGATAATTCGTTCCAAGGAGATAAAATTTGGAGTAATGTTTACAGTAGTTTCGTTCGTTTCCATGTTGAAGTTGTTGTTTGTTTCTTAATTCGTTTTGTTTTTTGTCTGTTAATGAGGTGTTTTTCTGTTATTTACTTTCTTTTCAGTACTCAACTCTCAATCTGCGTGATTTATCCTCCATCTCCTCTATCTCAACCCACAAACAATCCTCAGGGACTAACTCTTCGATATTTTCTGCCCACTCCATAAAGCAGTAATTACCAGAATAGAAGTACTCTTCTATACCTATATCAAAGGCTTGTGAAGGAGAGTTAAGACGATAGAAGTCAAAATGATAGATTTCTTCTTCATTCTCCGTTAGGTATACATTAACGATAGCAAAAGTTGGTGAACAGACGGTGTCTTTTACTTTCAATACCTCACAGAGTGCTTTAATAAAAGTCGTCTTGCCTGCTCCCATTTTACCTTTGAAAGCAAACAGACGATTATCTTTAAAGTAGTTAATAAATTCTTCGGCTACTTCAACTATATTATTAGTAGAAGTAATAACGAATTCTTTTTTCATCATCTTATTTCTTTGGAACAAGATGTATAAATGGCACTAAACATTCCTCCATCGAGATACCACCGTGTTGGAATGTACGCATATAATATTGTACATACTTGTTATAATCTGTTGGATAGACAAAGAAACCATTATCTCGAGCAAATATCATCTGGCTCATTATGTTTAATGGCGGGATCTTAACATCGGCAGAGTTCTTTATACCGAATACCTCTTTCATATCATAATCCAACAATCTTCCTATCTTATATCGTAAGTTTACAGAGGCATCTCTATCGGATTTAATCTTAACCGGTGTAGATACTTTCACACTTCCGTGGTCTGTTGTTATGAAAACATCGACATCTTTGTCGGATAGATATTTCAAAACTTCCTTCAAAGGTGAGTGTTCATACCAAGTAAGCGTAACTCCTCTATAAGCGTTCTCGTCAGAAGCCAATTCTCTAACCAAATCACTATCCGTACGAGCATGAGAAAGCATATCTATAAAGTTATAAACGATTACATTCAAATCGTTCTGCATAAAATTAGGCAAGATATCGATCATTCTCATACCGTAAGTCGCATTAAGGACTTTATGATAGGTCATATTTACATTTTTGATTCTATGACGGGTTAGATTTGCCTCCAACAATTGCGGTTCATACTCATTCTTGTTGCCTTCTTTGTCTTCGTCAATCCAATATTGAGGAAACATTTTCTTAATATCGCTTGGTAGCAAAGAAGCAAATAAAGCGTTACGAGCATATTGTGTGGTTGTAGGTAGGATAGCGTAATATATACCCTCGTTCTCAACCATTAGTTGTTTTTCTATCTCAGGTTTAAGGATTCTCCATTGATCAAAACGGAAATTATCCAAAAGTATGAAAAATACAGGGCGTTTCTTTTCTTTCAATAACGGAAAAACTGCATTTTGCATCACTTTATGAGACATCAAAGGAACATCTCCTTTGTCGTTTATCCAATCTATGTAATTTTTTTGGTAATATTTGGAGAATTGTTCGTTTGCTTCTATCTTTTGTGTCTCCAATATTTCGAATATACTCTCATCGTTGCTATCTGCTAACTCAATCTCCCAATGTACAAGTTGTTTGTAGAGGTCTGCCCACTCATCATGATCCAAGCCTTGATTGATTCGCATACTAATATTGCGAAAATCTTGTTGGTAGGACATAGTCTGAGTCTGAGTAACAAGTTTTTGAGTATCCAAATGCTTCTTTAATACCAAAAGAATCTGATTTGGATTAACTGGTTTGATAAGATAATCGGATATTTTGGACCCAATAGCCTGTTCCATTATGTTCTCCTCCTCGCTCTTAGTGATCATAATTACAGGAATAGAAGGATACTGTTGTTTAACTCTATTAAGAGTCTCCAAACCATTCAAACCTGGCATATTTTCATCCAAAAAAATCACATCAATACTCTCCTTAGCAAGAATATCTAATGCTTCACTCCCATCTGTTGCGGGAATAACTTTGTAACCCTTTGCTTGTAAAAAAAGAATATAAGGTTTGAGTAAATCTATTTCGTCATCAGCCCAAAGTATCTTAACCATATCTTATTATGTTTTTATAAAGTAAATATATTTGTAATAAATCCTTTTATAAACGATAAAATAGTTGAATTATTACTTGTCTTCCACAAGAAACTCTCTAATTCGCTTTTCGTTTATATTAGGATATTTGAGCAATTCTTCTACTTTGCCGTCTTTAAGCAAGACTATTATCGGCTGTCTACCCTTAGTAGCAGTCAGGAATATGTACGGAGGAACAAAGGTATAAGGCAAAACCTTGGTATTTGTCTTAACAAAGAAAGAATCTACCTTTTTGGCATTTCCCCAGAATATAATAGCAAAACTACTATCGGCAATATTATATTTTTGTCTAACTACGTCCAAACGCATTGCCGATCTCTTGCAATATTTGCAACCAGTGGAGTAAAGACAAAGTATTTTCTTGCCCTCTAATATTCTAAGTTGCTCGACCGAATCTTGTGCTATTTGGTACATCTCAAAGACAGTAGAGTCCTTATGTGTCTTTAGGGGAAGGGAGTCTAATTGTCCCTGTCCGATAAGCATTTCGAAGGCGGTCTTATTAATAGAGGCTGTCTTAGGGAATATTTTTCTTGCCAAAGGTTCTGGCATATTTATCGCATTTGCTGATAAGAACAGAACGACAAATAGCAAAACGACAATAAACTTCCTTTGTTTAAACAGCCAACCACCTACTGTTAGTATGTTTCTTTCAGTGATTTGACCATCTTTTGATTTCTTTTGAACAAACTTATAAGTCAAATCATTAACCCCTTTATTCCAAAACATGAAATAAGAGATTACCAAAAGAATAATATTTTTGATTAGAGTCTGTGTATTATCTAACAAAAGAACTGTTCCAAAACAATGGCAGTTTTCATTATCTACGTTGAAGAGTACAGGCTTTAATAGGACATATACCGAGAATAAGACTAACATTATAATAGACGCCCATTTGATTTGACGAGCGTATATACCCAAGATTAGCATAATGCCGATATATGCCTCAAGGGCTATCAACAATCGTGTAGCAAAAGTAGTAACTCCCCAAGAAAAGATTTGATGTTCATAGACAAACAAATCCACTGCATCTATTGAAAGGTATTTGGTTATTGCCGAGGCAATGAAAACCAAACCCACAATTATGCGAGCAATAAAACCAACAATATTTCGGGACTTCATCTAAGTTAATTCTTATAACTCCTCACAAGGATCTTTTAATACTTGACCGCTCTCTAAATCGTCTGTAGAGATTTTTGAACAATCTGTATCCCAATCTGTGAAATTTATAGTTCTTTCTGCTTTTTCTACTGTAGCCTTAGTAGGTATTTCAACAGTACATTTACAATCTTTTGTATCGCTACAAGCAACTGCCAACATTCCGCATGCTGCTACGCACAAACATAATTTTATCGTCTTCATTTTATTTCTTCTTTTTTGAAAAATAAGGGAGTAGTTACTACCCCCTTATTTTGGTACTAATTAATAATTATTAGTCTTCTGTGCATTCAAAGATAACACCTTCTTCTAATGCAGAACCATCTTCTGTTAACCAGCTAGAAGGGAATTGTTTCCAAATGTCAGTGTCATCACACTCACCATCATACTCACTAACTGCGATAGAAGCAGCGTCAGTAGTAATTTCTTCACCAAGTTCTACTTTACAAGTACAATCTGTACTTCCGCAAGATGCCATACCTAATGTTAACAATGCAACAGCACCTAATGTCAATAATGTCTTTTTCATTTTATTAAAAAATTTTTTAATTAAACAACACTACTCTATTAAAGGATTTTCGTTTCCTCCTATTTTGAAATTGCAAATATATAAAAAATTTCTCACTTGTGTTATTTTTTCTCTAAAAAATGCACTTTTTCGAGTTTTTATTATTCGCAACCAACAAATAAACGCAAATCAAAAGATATGCCAAAATATTATTTTTCCTTGTTTTATTCTTTTCTTTGCAGACAATTCACCCAAAATTTTTTCTTTTTAGTCCAATTTGCTCTTTTTTTTAAGATAATCTCAAAACTCCTAACCTCATCAAAATAATATCTAACTT
>CAVAII010000134.1:0-5681 GCA_963588535.1 Erysipelotrichaceae bacterium
TTCCTTTCGTTCAAAAACTAATCTTATTAAGCCCTTAGGACAACTTATCGGCAGAAATAGAAAGGACACAAAAGGGAATAATCATTGTTTCTCTCGTTTTTTAGTATTCAAAAGTATTACAATTGAAAAGAAAAAATCCTTAGTTTTATCTATCAAAAGCAAAAATAATAAACTTTTTTTGTTTTTACTTATTCGTTGATAATTAACACAAAAAGAAGAAAAAAATTAATTTTTTGGTAAATTTTCAAAAATATTTATTGTGTTTTGAAAATAAGATTGTAAATTTGCAACTGCATTTTGTTGAGATTATACGCTTTTTAAACGTAATAATATCAGTAAAAGCGAAAAGAACAATAAACATTGTTTAAGTAAAATAAAGGAAATTAATAAAAAAAACGTTCAGAAAAAACTATGAAAAAAGTATGTGCTTATTTGTCAATAATGTTTTTCTTATTGACATTCGTATCAAGCGGAGCATTTGCACAAGATGCAAAAGCAACAGCAGAGACAACAACTGAATCAGTAGCAACTGAATCAGTATCAGAACAAACTCAAACAACAGAGGCAACTGCTACTGAAGCAACTGCTACTTCTGACAAACAATCTTTCCACCAAGTATTGAAACAAAAATACATCGAGGGTGGTGTTGGTTGGATGACCCCTATTTTGTTGTGTTTGATTTTGGGTTTAGGCTTAGTTATAGAGAGAATAATCTATTTGAATCTTGCTACAACTAACACTAACGCTTTATTACAAAAAATAGAGGACAACGTTAAAGCTGGTAACTATGACGCTGCAAAAGAAGTTTGCAAAAACACAAGAGGCCCTGTTGCTTCTATCTTCTTCCAAGGTTTAGATAGAGTAAACAACGGTTTGGAAGACGTAGAAAAATCTATCACTTCTTACGGTGGAGTACAAATGGCAAGATTGGAAAGCAATATGGTTTGGATTTCTTTGCTTATTGCTCTTTCTCCATCTTTAGGATTCTTAGGTACAGTTGTCGGAATGGTTCAAGCATTCGACGATATTGAAAAAGCAGGTGATATTTCTCCAACTGTTGTTGCTGGAGGTATGAAAGTTGCCTTGATTACTACCATCTTCGGTCTTATCGTTGCAATGATTTTACAAGTTTTCTACAACTATTTGTTATCAAAGATTGAAAGTTTAGTTTCTTCAATGGAGGATGCTTCTATATCATTTATGGACATCTTGGTAAAGAATAGAAAGTAAATTGATATTTGTGTCTGACACAATCGGACTTATTCGTAAATCAATTTTTTACTTAATAAATAAACCAAGGAGGAAATATAATGAAAAAGGAGAAAAGAACAATATTGGTAATAGCGTTGATAGTAGCTGTTTTGGCTAGTATTGCATCTCTACTTTATGCTATCCTTTTCGATAGTAATATGCCTGTAGAAGAACAATCAGCAGCCTCAGCATTCTGGGCAATAGCTTATTGGACAGCTTTCGTTCTAACGTTATGCTCTGCAGTAATCGGAATAGTATTTTTGATCAAAGACGCTTTGGCTGTTAAGGCTAGGTACTTGATTATATTGATCGCAACAATTGTTGTATTCTTTGTCTCGTATTTTTTAGCAGACGCATCAGACGTTCCTGCTCAATTATTCGAGAAAACAGGTTCAGCATTGGGTACTTCTAAATGGATTAGTGCAGGCTTATATACTGTATACATTTTGTTTGCAGGTGTTATTGTAACATTAATTTATTCTGCAATTTCAAAACTAATTAAAAAATAACAAAGTCATGGCAGGAAAAAAAGTACCGGCATTAAATAGTTCGTCAATGTCTGACATCTCGTTTCTGTTGTTGACATTCTTCTTGATGGTATCTTCCATCAACACAGATCAAGGTATACAGAGACGTTTGCCACCACCTGCAGACCCAAATCAGAAGCCACCTGAGATTCATAAAAGAAATACATTTACTGTATTAGTAAATATGAACGACGCTCTACTTATCAATGGTGAGTTAGGTGATATCAATTCTCTAAAGGATAGAGCAAAAGAGTTCTTAGGCAACCCTAATAACCTACCTACTCTACCTGAGAAAGAAATGAAGGATATACCTTTGTTAGGTAAAGTTCCGGTATCACAAGGCGTCATTTCTTTGCAAAACGACCGTGGTACTTCTTACGATATGTATTTGAAAGTACAGAACGAATTGACTGCAGCTATTAGTGAGTTGAGAAACGAACTATCTAAATCTAAATTTTCAAGAAAATATGTTGACTGCACAGATGAACAAAGAGAAGCCATAGACAAAGCAATACCAGTTGCAATATCTGAGGCTGAACCAAAAAATATCAGCGGTCAAAAAACACAAGGAGGTAAATAATGGCTAGATTTAAGAAAAAAGGTTCAAGTGAATTACCTGGTATGAACTCCGGTTCTATGTCAGATATCGTATTCATTTTGCTATTCTTCTTTATGGTTATTTCTAATATGAGAGAGTCTACCGTTTTGGTTAAGATAAACGTGCCTCAAGCATCTGAAATACAAAAACTAGAAAAGAAGTCTTTGGCCTCTAATATCTACATTGGATCGCCTCTTGATACACAGAAATTTGGTCTTGGAACTCGTATTCAATTAAATGATCAATTTAGTGAAGTTTCGGATATTACTGCTTTCGTAGAGAGCGAAAGAGCTGCCCGTAACGACGTTGATAGACCATATATTACTACTGTTTTGAAATGCGACAAAGACGTTAGAATGGGTGACGTAACAGACGTTAAACAAGAACTTAGAAAAGCAGGTGCTTTGCGTATTATGTACTCTGCTTCTCGTAGAGTTAAGGACTCATACTAATCAAAAACTTTTAAGCATTCATTTGTTAAATTTACACAACTGTTTAGTATCCTCGTATATTAAACAGTTGTTTTTTCTTTTTCCCCCTTTTTTTTATTCAGTCAAATCTAATAATAACCAAAACACAGATGGATTTCTATTGCAAACATTTCGCCCTTAATCATTCTCAATCTACTATGAAAGTAGGAACAGACGCTATCCTCTTAGCCTCCTTCCTTAACTCTCTATTATCTCCCTCATCTACTCTACCTTCTTCCTCCTCTATTCTACCCACCCATAACTCTATCCCCTCTCTCCCTAATATCCCTACTCCTTTTACTCCCAAAAATATCTTAGACGTTGGTACTGGTAGTGGGATACTCTCCCTCTGTATCTCCCAAATATTCCCTTCTTCTAATATCCTCGCCATAGATATAGACGAAAAATCCATCGAGGAAGCAAACAACAACTTTGCCTACAATCATCTATCCTCCAAAATAAAAGCTTCTTGTATCTCTCTTCAACATCTCGCCACCACCACTAACCAACGTTTTGACTTCCTTCTCTCTAACCCTCCTTTCTTTTCCTCCTCTCTCCCTTCTCCTAACCAAAGACGCACTATCTCTCGCCATAATACCACCCTATCCCCTGAAGACTTTGCCCTCTCTGCTTCTAAACTCCTACTTCCTAATGCCCTCGTAGCCCTTATCCTCCCTCCTGCCGAGATGACCCATCTCCGTACCCTCCTTTCTCTCCAACATATCCACCTTGTCGCCCTTATCAATATCTTCCCTAAACCTTTCACCCCTCTCAAACGCCAAATATGTCTTTTCCGCTACTCCCCCACCCTCCCACAATCTATCCTAATCCACAACTTCCTTATCCGCATCTCCCACAACCACTACACCTCCTCCTATACTCACCTTACCTCCCCATTCCTTCTCTAACTCCCTCCCTTTATTTTATTATCTCTCTCCCCCATCTATTCCACCTCTACCACAAACAAAGAAAAAGTCCCATACATAAAATTTTTCCTCTTTTTATTTGGTGGATTCGAAAAAATAGTATAACTTTGCAAACAAATAAAGTTTCAAAATTTAACAGATAAAAGATTATGAAAACTAAATCTATTTTCGCAGTTATCCTAATTGCATTGTTCTCCCTATGGGGGGGGGTATTAAGAGCGTATGATTTCTCTTATACATATCAAGGGAAGACGTTGTATTACACTAAGACATCGTCTAATACGGCAAGTGTAACAAAGTATTATTATAATAGTTACGTAGGTGGCGATGTAATAATTCCATCGCAAATCGTCTATAATGACACAACTTATACAATTACTTCTATTGGTCAGTCTGCTTTCAGCAATTGTAGTAGTTTAACAAGTGTAACGATACCTAATTCTGTTACTTCGATTGGCGATTATGCTTTTCGTTATTGTAGTAGTTTAACAAGTGTAACAATACCTAATTCGGTTACTTCTATTGGCGATTATGCTTTCTCTGGTTGTAGTGGTTTAACTAGTATAACTATTCCTTCATCTGTTGATTCTGTCGGTTATGCTCCCTTCTCTGATTGTAGTAATTTAGATAGTGTTATTATCAACTCCAATGAGGCCTGCAAATCAATTTGGTATGGTAGTTCTCCTCGTGTTCTAATAATAGGAGATTCGGTTACTTCTATTGGTGATTATGCTTTCCAAAATTGTAGTAGTTTAACTAGTATAACAATACCTAATTCGGTTACTTCTATTGGTGAATGGGCTTTTTATCAGTGTAGTAGCTTAACAAGTGTAACGATACCTAATTCTGTTACTTCGATTGGCGATTATGCTTTTCGTTATTGTAGTAGTTTAACAAGTGTAACAATACCTAATTCGGTTACTTCTATTGGCGATTATGCTTTCTCTGGTTGTAGTGGTTTAACTAGTATAACTATTCCTTCATCTGTTGATTCTGTCGGTTCTGCTCCCTTCTATAATTGTAGTAATTTAGATACTATTATCATCAATTCTAATAGTGTCTGTAAAAATCTTTGGGGTGATTCTTATAATTCTATTACAAAACCTCGTGTTTTAATAATAGGAGATTCAGTTACTTCTATTGGTGATTATGCTTTCTCGGATTGTAGTAGCTTAACAAGTGTAACAATACCTAATTCGGTTACTTCTATTGGTAGTTCTGCTTTTTCTAGTTGCAGTAGTTTAACAAGTGTAACAATACCTAATTCTGTTACGTCTATCGGCGACGATGCTTTTTCGGGTTGTAGTAATTTAGATACTATTATCATCAATTCTAATAGTGTCTGCAAAAAGTTTTGGGGTGGTTCTTATGATACTATTACAAAACCTCGTGTTTTAATAATAGGAGATTCAGTTACTTCTATCGGTGATTATGCTTTTAGGGATTGCAGTAGTCTAACGAGTATAACGATACCTAACTCTGTTACTTCTATTGGTTATTATGCCTTTTGGGGTTGCAGTAGTCTAACAAGTATAACGATACCTAACTCAGTTACTTCTATTGGTAGTTATGCCTTTTGGGGTTGCAGTAGTCTAACGAGTATAACGATACCTAACTCAGTTACTTCAATTGGTAGTTCTGCCTTTCGGGGTTGCAGTAGTCTAACAAGTATAACGATACCTAACTCAGTTACTTCAATTGGTAGTTCTGCCTTTCGGGGTTGCAGTAGTCTAACAAGTATAACGATACCTAACTCAGTTACTTCTATTGGTAGTTCTGCCTTTTGGGGTTGCAGTAGTCTAACAAGTATAACTATACCTAATTCAGTTACTTCAATTGGTAGTTCTGCCTTTGGGGGTTGCAGTAGTCTAACAAGTATAACGATACCTAACTCAGTTACTTCTATTGG
>CAVAII010000135.1:0-12905 GCA_963588535.1 Erysipelotrichaceae bacterium
AGTCTGTTACACGTATAATCACTATTTGCTTACTATCTCTTGTAAGAGCAATTAGTATCAAAAAAAAGAGACGATACTCGAAAAAAGCATCGTCTCTTAGAAGTATGATGTAAATACTAAATGTTATTTAACTATCAATCTTGCACTCATAGTGTTGGACTTAGTAACCATTTGGATTACATAAGAACCACGTTGTAATTTGCTAACGTCTATCATTTGGTAATGACTGCCCTTAGCTTGTACGCCAGAGTTGAAAGAAGAAACTTCTTTACCATTCAAATCATACATACGGAACTCAACGTTAGAATTCTCGTCCAAAGTATAAGATATAGTAGCCTCATTAACGGCAGGGTTAGGATAAACAACCAAAGATTGTGCCTCTTTGTTATCCTTAACGTCAAGGATAGAAACAGGGTTCTTTAACTCAACAGTATCTTTGAAGTCGTTGTTTACATAGATACCTCTACCATACGTTGCAGCGTAGATAACACCTGTGTTCTCGGTTGCGTTATAAACATTAAGTTCTGCATTGTCTCCTGTATAAGCGTAGAATACCCATTTAGGAAGTTTCTTAGTTTGTTGCCATAAGTTGAATACAGGGATAGAAGGCATATTGTCGTTATCAGAATACCATTTACCATTTAATCTGTAATAGATACCATCATCACTACCAACATATAGTCTTCCGCTGTTTGCGTTACCTTCGTTAACAGATTCGTATAAAGCAGTGAAAACTGGTTTGTCGTTAGTAGCAGTAGCACCTGTTCTGTCAATGTTTAGACTGATATCAGTGAAATCAACTGTTGCGTCTAAGGCGTTGGTTGTTTGCATAACGTTAGCAGCAGAGAATATGGCACCTTCGAAAGTTAGTGTCATATTGTTACTATTCTTAGGGTCGCAAACGATAGAAGCGATTGGACGAGTGAAAGTAGCAATAGTGTCAGTAGTAAATCTCTTAATATCACCATTACCACCATTGATTATATGGTCATCAACGATAGAAACATCGTTCAAACCACTAACTCTAACCAAAAGAGTATTATCGTATGTATCGTATGAAGAATATTTATCAACGGCTAAGAAAGCAGAAGAACCATCTTCGCTCAAAGCAACGGCGTGTATTCTTGTATTCATTGTAGAATAGTCATCTGAAGAAGAGATAGAACCAGTAGAGAATAATTTAGCCCAAATTAAGTTACCAAATTTACCTTCTGCTAAGGCATTAGGATTAACTGTTCTAGAGAAGTCTAAAACTTTACCGCAGATATAAGCACCGATATTAGTAGCAACTAATAATCTTGCTTGGATTGGTTGAGGAACGCTGATAACCATACCATCATTTCTTTGTAAGATAGTATCGTCAGTACCTAATGTATAAGTGTTTTCGTCATAACCAGTAGCGATACCCATTGTATCAGATTTTGTCATAACATGATAGAAAGGATAATCAACGTTATCACTTTGAACTAAGATGCTATCACCAACAACAAGTTTAACACCACTTCTACCGTCTATTATCTCACCATTACGACGGATAATAGTATAATCATTCAAAGTCATCTCTACGCTATCGATAGTACCTTCGAAATCGAATTTCTCCCAGAAAGCAGTAGGTGTATTGAATGGGTCGAAAGTAAGGTTCTCCATAAGAACTTGTGTTAAGAATGTTTGTTCTGAACCACCGCCATAAGTCCAAGTTTGGTCATCTATTGCACTAAAGTCGCCAGAGTTGCTATAAGATCTTGCAAGGTTAGTACCAGGACGAGAAACTATAATAGGTTTTCTAACAGTTGGACTAGTTCTATAAATAGTAGAAGCATTTACTCCACTGCCGCTATAAGTTGTTGTTTGGAAATCTGTGTAAGTAGTAGAATTAGCAGTATAAGGGTAGTTAGCATTGTTTACAGACCAGATTTTAGTACCTCTCTTAACAGAATCGCTAACAGTTGGTAAATAAACGATAGCATTAGATTGTGTAGCAGCGATAATAGAACCATCGGCTGTTGCACTTACTTTGTATGCTTGAAGGTTATTCATACCAAAAGCAGGAACCCAAGAAAGAGTAGTTAATACGGTGTCATATTCATATCTGAAAGCACCCATATCAGAAGTAACAAACAAATATAATGAATCGTAAGCCGTCATTTCTCTATTCAAAGGCTTTGGCATAGGTAGGATATTGTGAATATTGATACCAACGCTTGTGCCTAAAGTATCTTCAGAAGAAGCAGAAGTCAATTGAGAGAAAGAGAATCTACCTTCTTTGTTATAATCTTGTCCATATAATAGTTCGCTACCACCAAGGTATACAATTTCTCGGTCAGATGTTCTGTCATCAACGTAGATAGACATACCATAACCTAAAGAAGATCCTGCGATAGCAGTCATAGATGAAGTTACTATATTATGCCAATTGGTCTCTGTTGCAGTTAGGGTAGTTATGTCTACATTATCTTCCAAAGAACCGCCGATTTTTTGTGTATAAGGACGATAGATACCATAGATATAACCATTAAGATCTGGTTCGTATTGAGATGCTGCTAATTTGGATAGAGAAGCAGATACGAATATAAACAAATCGTTAGGTGTCTTCTCAGCAAAAGCCAATTTAATTCTACCCATACCGTAGCCACTCATAACATTGTTAGGATCTGCTTCGGAAGAGAAAATAACATTGAAGACTTTGCCGTTTCCAACTGCCACCATTTGATCGTAAGCAACAGCAACTACACCATTAGCATTAACTTGCAAATCGCTTACATTGAAAGAAGCATTACCATCGATAGTAATATTCTCAAATGTTGCGTTAGGGTTTGCTATATCTGTAGTATATTTCAAACCGCCGTTCTTAGTACCAACATACAAAGCACCATTGTTATAAAGAATAGTGTTAATGTAAGCCCAATCATCGCTAAAAGCGTATTTTGAATAAGGTTTGGTGTTAGCCATAACAGAGAATGCGAAATTAGCTTTAATATAAGCGTATTTTGCATTATCATCTGCTAAACCTTCTGCCCAATTAGTAGCAACGCCACTAGTTTGCATAAATACACCACCACCAACGCTACCAGAGGTTTGATTGCTGTAACCGATAGAGTTTTCACCATGAATCATTTTCTCATAGTATCCCTCACCAGTACCGATGTACAATCTACCATCTTCGCCTTGTGTAATAGCGGTAACATTCTGAACTGCGTCGCCAAGAGATATTTCTTGCCAATTCTTACCATAGTTTACGCTGACATATAAGCCACCGACAGATCCAACGTAAATAACTCCATCGTTGAATTTATCGAACACTGCAGCCCTTGTTCTTCCAGAATAGTTGTTAGGTCCTACAGCTTTCCAGCCTGTCTCTTCTCCTTCAGTGTAAGGATTAGCCATCGTTGTATTCGCCATTATACCCATAATAGCAATGAACAACATGCTTAAAAGTAACTTTCTTCTTTTCATACTATTTAGTTATTCTTTTTTTATTATACTCAATAAAATACAATCTATTTTGAAAGGGCAAAAGTACGTAAAAAAAATTACATTACAATATTTTGATTGCTTTTTTTTAGTGATTATGTTATTTTTGTGAGCATAAATATTTGTAAATTATCTTAATAATAATATTTTCTGTGATTTACAATGGAGGGCGTTTTTATTAAAATAAATTATTAGTGGTGAATAAAAGTAGGGTGAGATAACAAAAAATTCCGAATAAAAACATTTAACTGATAATAGTTTTGAAAAAGTAGATAAGGAGGAGTATTTCTGTGCGTTTTTTCGTCTTTGTAATTACGTGATTAGTAGAAGAAGAAATAAAGTTTGATTTTATTGAAATAATATTAGACTTTATCCGAATAATATTAGACTTTATTCGAATAATATTAGATTTTATTTTGGTCAAATGCGATATTATTGGGATTAGAAATCTTGCCACCAAATTTTTGCTATATTATATATAGGTATAGAGTGGAAAGGTACAATTTTTGTATGTTTGCAATAAAGTATAAAAAAAAACGTTTATTTTTTTGATTTGTATTAGAGAATAAAAACGTATATACACTTATATATTTATGGACATTACGGAATTAAACAAGAAAATTGAGCAAGAAAGTGCTTTTGTAGAGGCAATTAGAAACGAGATTGCGAAAACAATCGTAGGTCAAAAAGCTATGGTAGAGCGTTTGATGATAGGCTTGTTGGCTGATGGACATATCTTATTAGAAGGTGTGCCAGGATTAGCAAAGACTTTGGCGATATCTGCTTTAGCAAAAACAATAAATGCTAATTTTTCAAGAATTCAATTTACTCCTGATCTTTTGCCTGCCGACATTATAGGCACAATGATTTACAATACTCAGAGCGGTAGTTTTGATGTTAAGCAAGGACCTATATTTGCTAATTTTGTTTTAGCAGATGAGATAAACAGAGCACCTGCTAAGGTACAATCTGCACTATTGGAGGCGATGCAAGAGAGACAAATCACGATAGGAGATAATACTTATACGTTGGATAATCCATTTATCGTACTTGCTACACAGAACCCGATAGAGCAAGAAGGAACCTATCCATTACCAGAAGCACAGCTTGACCGTTTTATGCTCAAGGTTGTGGTAACGTATCCATCTATTGAGGAGGAAAGAGAGATACTTCATCAAAAACTACAGATGACCGAAGCGAAGACTTCTCAGGTTGTAAACATAGATCAGATTACTAAGGCAAAAGAGGTAGTTAAGCAAGTTTATTTGGATCCTAAGATAGAGAATTATATTACGGATATAGTTTTTGCTTCTCGTTTTCCAGAGAATTATAAGTTGGAAAAGATCAAACCATATATTTCTTACGGAGCTTCTCCACGTGCATCAATTAATTTAGCTTTGGCTTCTCGTGCGTATGCGTTTATTCATAGACGTGGTTATGTTATCCCAGAGGATGTTATAGCTATTGCACCAGATGTACTACGCCATCGTATAGGATTAACTTACGAGGCAGAAGCAGAAAACGTTACAAGTATAGATATTGTAAATGAGATCATCAATAGAGTAGATGTGCCGTAATTATGGAATATTCTGAATTGATAAAGAAGGTTCATAAAGTAGAAATCAAAGCAAAGGGACTATCAAAAAACGTTTTTGCTGGACAATATAAGAGTGCATTCAAAGGAAGAGGTATGACATTCTCCGAAGTTCGAGAATACACTTACGGAGATGAGATACGAACCATAGATTGGAACGTTACAGCAAGATATAATAAGCCTTTTGTAAAGATTTTTGAAGAAGAGAGAGAACTATCGCTTATGCTTATGATAGACATAAGTGGTTCTACTGGCTTTGGTAGTGTGAATAGTCTAAAAACCGAAACAATAACCGAGATAGCAGCAATATTGGCATTCTCGGCTATATCTAATAATGATAAGGTTGGGGCAATTCTTTTCTCGGATAAAGTAGAAAAGTACATTCCACCAAAGAAAGGTTCCTCACATTGTCTTAGGATAATTAGGGAGTTGCTATCTTTTAAGCCTTCTGGTGGTAAGACTTCTTTTTCTTCACCTTTTATTTTTATCAATAATATCATTAAGAAACATTGTACTTGTTTTCTTATCACAGATGGTTTTTCTACTTTTGATAAGAGTTTGAGTATTTTTGCCAGAAAGCACGATGTTTGTTCTATTTTGGTTAATGACAGAATGGAATATACGTTGCCAGATTTAGGAGTTGTAGCTATGGAGGATTTAGAAACAAAGGAGAAGATTTGGGTAGATACCTCTGATAGGACAACACGAGAGAATTTTGCCGAATATATGATAGAGACACAAAAGAGGGTTACTAATGAGTTTAAGAAATTAGGAATTGATTATGTGTTGGTAAATACGGACTCGGATTATACTAAACAACTAATCAAATTATTTGCTAATAGGGAGAGATTATGAAAAAATTGGTATATATACTAATATGCGTTGTATGTTTTGCTTCCTTGTCTGCACAGAACCTAACGGGAAAGACAGATAAAAAGCAATACATGGTTGGAGATAGGATAAACTATAGTTTTTCTATACCCTTAACAGGACAAAGACTTAATCTGTCTTCCGCATATCAATTCTCGGACACACTCAAATTAGTAGATAGCAAGATAGATACCGCAGAAAAGCAAATCAATTATTCATTTGTCTTTACTTCTTTTGTAGATGGTCAGGTAAAGTTACCAGATTTTCAATTCTATAAAGCAAATGATACAATACCTATATATAATGTCCTTTCGCCTACGATAGAGATAACAATGCCTACGATAGATACGACAAAAGTAGAAGTAAAGCCTTTGAAAAGTATAATAAAGGTACCTCTAACATTGAAAGAAATCATACCTTTTAGTATTAGTGGCTTAGTATTAGCAGGTATTGTTATAGCAATAATATATCTTA
Source organism: Erysipelotrichaceae bacterium (assembly GCA_963588535.1). Lineage (GTDB taxonomy): Bacteria > Bacteroidota > Bacteroidia > Bacteroidales > P3 > Scybalousia_A. Next base: position 6,410 of record CAVAII010000135.1, read on the forward strand.
CTAGACACAAAGATAAACGTCCTAAGATTTTACAACCAAAACCTGAGGAGATAATACCAGAAGACAAGGAGGCTTTGGATAATCTATTGCGTCTAAGAAGATCTGAATTCCTCGATAACGGACAAGTCAAGCGGTATTACGTAATATTGAGCGAGATTTTGTGGCAATATCTTCATAGACGTTACGATGTTAATGCTTTTGAGATGACTACCGAGCAGATTATGAAAAGTCTGCAACATAAACAGATAGATGAGGGGAATATAAACATATTAAGCGATATCTTTACTACGTCTGATTTGGTTAAGTTCGCAAAATATGTTCCTGATATGCGTACTAATCTAAATCTTTTGCAAACAAGTGAGGATTTTGTCAATAATACCAAGCGTGTTATAATACAGCAAGAGGGTAATACAAACGAAAAATCTACTAACGATACTACTACCACGCATAATGACTCTACTAACAACAATACCCTTACACAAAAAGAAGAGGAGGTAAAGCATGAATAATATATCTTTTTCATATCCTATCTTTTTATGGGCAATTATTGTTGTGGTTCCACTTATGATATTTATTATAAGAAAGGATAAGCAACGATTTGCACCGATTAAGTATTCTAATTTAGAACAACTATCGCAAAGATCAAAGACTTGGCGAATAAGATTAGGTAATATCCCAGACATTTTGCGTATAATAGTAGTAGTATTGCTTTTGGTGGCAACGGCGAGACCTCATGTATCGCTATCCAAAGACGATAAAAGCCTAGAAGGTATAGATATTATTATGGCGTTAGATGTTTCTCCGTCAATGTTAGCAGAGGATTTTAGGCCTAATCGTTTGGAGTGTGCCAAGAAAGTTGCCGCTAATTTTATACAAAATAGAAAGAGTGACGAAATAGGTTTGGTTGTCTTTTCTGGTGAGGCCTTTACGCAGTGTCCTCCAACTATTGATCACAATGTACTATTAGAATTATTGAAACAAACAAAGAGCGGAGACTTACAAGATGGTACTGCAATAGGTGATGGACTTACAACGGCAATCAATCGTATTAAGGACTCGAAAGCAAAGAGTAAGGCAATAATACTTATAACCGATGGAGATAACAACGCAGGTCAGATAGACCCTTTGCAAGCTGCGTCCATTGCTAAGCAATATAATATAAGAGTCTATACAATAGGTGTCGGCAAGATAGGACAAGCACCCTTCCCTGTGCAGACTCCTTTCGGTAGACAGTATCAACAAATAGACGTTAAGATAGATGAAGGACTTCTAACCTCAATAGCAAAGACTACGGGGGCAAAATATTTCCGTTCTACCAAGAATTCTTCTTTGGAAGAGATATTTAAGGAGATAGACTCTATGGAAAAATCTATTATTAACTTATCTGTCTATAACCAAAAGAAAGATGTAGGGTTCAACTTTGCATACGCTGCTCTTATTATCTTACTTTTGGAAACGGTATTGAGATATATGGTATTCAAACGCAATTATTAACAAAGGAGGAAGAGAAATGTTTAGATTTGAATTTCCAAATATATTATGGTTGTTATGTTTCGTTCCTTTGATTGTAGTTTATTTTATTTTCTTGCAAAGAGACAAAAGAAAGAAACTAAATAAGGTTATAGCATCTAATCTACAAAACTATGTAGTTCCACAACTCTCGTTCGGCAAACAAAGACTGAAATTTATCCTAATAGTATTAGCATATATATTTGTAGTCTTTGCCGCTGCTAATCCTCAAAAGGCTACCACAATCGGTAACAAAGAGAGAAAGGCTTCGGATATTATGATTTGTTTGGATGTATCTAATTCTATGCTTGCTAATGATCTTGCACCAAATAGATTGGAGAGGGCAAAATTAGCAATTACCCAACTTATTACTCAATTAGATGGCGACCGTTTGGGAATAGTTGTCTTTGCAGGATCGAGTTTTAACTTCTTACCTCTAACAAGTGATTACGCAACTGCAAAGATGTTTACCGACATTATAGACACCAAACTTGTAGACAATCAAGGTACGGATATATATTCTGCTTTGCAGACAGCCCTCAAAGGTTTTGGAGAAAAGAAAACAAACAATCGTGCCAAGACTATTATCTTAATCTCTGACGGAGAAGATTTGGAGAAATCCACAGAAGATCTTGCTGGTCAGATTGCCAAAGAAGATATAATAATTAATTGTATAGGAATAGGAAGTCCTCAGGGTAGCAAGATACCTATCAAAGTTAATGGAGTAGAAACATACAAAAAAGATAATCAAGGTAATATTGTTATAACCAAGTTAGACGAAAGCATCTTAAAGAGTATTGCCACAAGAACAGGTGGTAAATATATCCGTGCAACTAATTCAACTCTCGGTTTGGACTTAATACTAAAATCTATAGGTTCTTTGGAAAAACAATCCTCCTCTGCAATTAACTTCAAGGACTATCAAACTATGTTTTATATTCCAGCACTTATTGCCCTAATATTGCTTTTGGTCGATTTTGTTATTTTCAATGCTAAAAACAAATTCATAAATAGAAAACTATTTTTTGGTAAGGACTAATAAATCTTTGAGATAATGAATACAAAAGGTAATCATATAAAAATAAATTGGCATATTGTTGTTCTGTTGTTAGTTTGTGTGTCACTTGTTTCTTGTGATAAAGTACGTCAATACACAAGAAAAGGCAACCACGACTATAATAACAAGAATTATTCCGAAGCCGTAAGCAATTATAAGGCTGCTTTGAAAGAGGATTCTACTTTTACTTCTGCTGCCTATAATATGGGTAATGCTATAATGCAAGACTTTGGCAAGGACTACGCAAGAGCAGTAGAGTATTACAACAAATATCTGGAAAAGAAGGAGCCTAAGACCAAGAAAGAGAAAGTAAATTACTCCAAAGGTTTATATAATAGAGGTAATGCCTTATTTGCTCTTTCGCAAGAGAACAAAGACAGCGAGGAAGGAATGAAATATCTAACTAAGGCTGCCGAAGATTACAAGAATGCTATACTTCTTAACCCAGAAGACACTAATGCTAAATACAATTACGCTGTTTGTGTGTGGTTGTTGAAGAATAACAATAATCCAGATAATCAAAACGACAATCAAAACAATAATTCTAATAGCGAGATTAATCAAATGCTCAACGCTATGAAGAATAACGAAAAGCAAACCATATCAAGAGTAAAGAAACAGAAAGAGAACGTTCATAATAAGCAAAATGAAAAAGATTGGTAGTATAGTAATTTTTGTCTTTTGTGCTGTTAGTTGTCTATTATCGCAAGCACAAATATCCTTTAAAGCCAAAGCACCGCAGACTATCGGTGTAGACGAAGGCTTTACTATAGAATATACTGTCAATAGCAAAAATCCTTCTAATTTTCAACCTCCTGCTGTCTCTGGTGCCACTATTGTTGCTGGTCCATACACTTCTCGTTCTTCTAGTACTACTATTATAAATGGCAAAGTGTCTTCTTCGGCTTCTACTACTTTTTCTTTTACATTGGTTGCCAAAAAAGAAGGTACTGTTAATATTACTCCTGCTAAGGTTAAGGTAGATAATCAAATCTATGCCTCCAAATCGTTGCGTATACAGGTAGTTAAGAGTCCTACTATGGCACAACGAAGAGGTAATCAAAACAATAATTCTTACGACCCCTTTGCTCAATTCCGTTCTCAAAGAAGAAGTCAAACGCAAAACCAAACTCCATCTACTAAGAATCAAACTCAATCCAAACAAGTCCAAATAGACGACAAGGCTATCTTTGTTCGTGTTATCCCTAACAAAACAGACGTTGTTAAGGGCGAAGAAATAGTGCTTACTTACAAACTCTATACACTTCTACCCGTAAGTGAATACCAGATAGAGAAGATTCCTTCCACTACTGGCTTTTGGATGGAGGAGATGGATAATCAACCTAACCCTCATCTAACTGTTGAGACGTATAATGGGCAAAGATACCAAGTTGCAGACCTAAAAAAAGTTATCATCTTCCCTCAAAGAAGTGGTGCTTTGACTATTAAGCCGATGGCTTTGTCTGTTATTGCTCATATTGCTACACGACAGAGACAGAACTTCTCAACAGGCGATCCTTTCTTCGATCAATTCCTAAATGATCCTTTCTTTTCGTCCTTCCAAACAAGTTATCAAAGTGTTAAAAAGAAATTATATACCAACTCTCTAACATTCTATGTAAAGGATATACCAAACAAACCCGATAATTATTGCGGAGGTGTCGGCAAATTTACTATTTCGGGAGATATATCCACCAAACAAGCCAAAGCATACGAACCTTTCTACCTTACTTATACACTTTCCGGACACGGTAACCTAACTCTAATAAATAATCTGCCATTAGACTTGCCGGACGAGTTGCAATTATCCGACCCAGAGATAACAGACAACCTACATAGAGACGCTTCGGGACTAACAGGTACAAGAACATTCCGCTACCTTGTTATTCCGAGAGTAGAGGGTAAGTTTACGATTCCAGACCTAAACATATCATATTATAATGTAGACAAACGGAGTTTCGATTCGCTTACTTTAGCAGGTTATCAAATACAAGTAGCCAAAGGAGATGTCAATTCGGACTATGCTAATCAATTGGATGATAGACAGAAATATAGAAATATGAAAATCAAATCGCAAGTCAGTGTATCTGCTTTGGATAAAGAGTATCATATCTTTGACAAAGCGTGGATATATTCGATAGTTGCGTTTTTGATTATTGCTTTGGGTGTAATGATTGCCCTAACGATGCGTTACAAACGTTTGTCTATGGACGTGGCTAATATGAAGATGAAAAAATCTACTAAGATTGCCATAAGGAGATTACGCAAAGCAAAGAAATTCTTAGACAATAACCAAATGGAAGCCTTCGAAGACGAGACGGCTATCGCACTTTGGAATTATCTTGAGGATAGATTTAAGATGGATAGGACTAATCTAAGTATTCAAGGCTGTAAAGATGAGTTGCTTAGCATGGGTGCTAATAGCGAAACGGTAGAAAAATTAGGTACTATCTTGGATAGATGTCAGTATTTGAGATTTTCGCAAGACAAACAAGCCACTGCCGATATTACTTTGTACAATGATACAGTCAATGTTATATCTTCAATAGAGGATCAAATGAAAGAATTGAAAAAGAATAAGAAAAAACAGAAATCAAATAAACCTCCACAAGAGTTTATCCCTAAGGGATTGACTTCCTTATTTATATTAGTAGTCTCATTACTATTAACGTCTGTTTCTTATAGCCAAAACAGTAAAGTAGCAGACACTACAAAGGCCCTAAAACGAGTTCCACACAAACAAATAGTCGTATCTGCCGAACAATATTGCCATATAGCCGATTCTTGTTTCAAACAAAGCGATTATGCTAACGCAATGCTGTACTATGAGAAGGCTTTGAAACTCTCGCCTTCCAACAAAGATATTCGTTTGAACATAAACATCACTCGTTCACGTTTGGTAGGAGACACTTATATTATGCCAGACTTCTTTCTTATAAGATGGGCAAAATATATTAGCGGTTTGGTGCCATTACCTATTTGGGCGGCACTGTTTATTGGCTTATTTGTGGTTGCTTGTGTAATGTTTTTCCTTTATCTTTTTACACAAAACAGAAAAGCATTGTTTTTCTATCTATGCCTTGCAACTTTGGTCTTGTCTTTGTCCTCAATGGGATTCGGAATAGTTAGACAAAACATACAGAATGATAATTCCAAAGCAATAATAATGAAAAGCAACACCCACTTGCGACAAACCAAGAACACAACTGCCAAAGATATAGTAATAATGTATAAAGGACAGAAGATAACTATATTAGAAAATGACGGCAGTGGTTGGCTTAAGGCACAGACAGAAGATAATAAGGTGGGGTATATGGAGAATAAGAACTACAAACGAATATAGAATATGAAGAACGTAGATTGCAACAAAGACGAAGGTATAATAACCAAGATAGAGGGTAAACAAATTCAGTTACATATTGCTGAGAATGAATCGTGTATCGGTTGTGCAGCTGCAACATTATGCGAAAAAACTTCTAATAAAGGAAAAGATTTGACAATCACTCAAAACAATGCCCAAGACTTTTCTGTTGGAGAGAGAGTGTCGGTTAATACTCCTCAAAACAAAGTAATTAAGGCAATAGGGTTGGCGTTTTTCTTCCCTATCTTAATTATTATAGTATTTTGTGTGTTGCAATATTTTTTCTTCCCTTTGTCTGATGTTGTTATAGGTTTGGTTTGTCTTGCCTTGTTGGCTTTGTATTTCTTTGTCTTGTATCTAAGACGCAACACCTCTTTGCTAAATTTCTCTATCTTTATAGAAAAAATTAACGTATAAAGATAGAAAAAGATTTATATCGCAAACCCTCAAAATAAAATCAAATAATATTCAAATAAAATCAAATAATATTTGAATAAAGTTAGATATTATTTGGATAAAGTTAAATATTATTTGGATAAAGTTAGATATTATTTTGATGAGGTTAGGAG
>CAVAII010000136.1:0-8259 GCA_963588535.1 Erysipelotrichaceae bacterium
TCTTTATACTATATAATATAGTGTGTCGAGGCTTTATTTTGCCTTAATTATGTATTATTTCTAATGCTTTGTGCCGAATTTTTTGGGTTTTCTTAGTCTATTAGGCGTTTTTTTAGTAATTTTGCACTTTATTTTACAAAAATATATATAAGAGTATGTCATTAGTTAAATCAATTTCAGGTTTTAGAGGAACCATTGGTGGCAAATCGGGCGATAACCTAACACCCGTTGATTTAGTAGGATTTGTTTCTGCTTTCGTAATGCTAATAAAAGAAAAAACAGGTAAAAACAAAGTCAAGATACTTGTAGGTAGAGACGCAAGAATATCAGGACAAATGGTTAATAACGTTGTTTGCGGTACTCTTATGGCTATGGGTGCAGATGTCTTAGACACAGGTCTTTCCACTACTCCAACTACCGAAATAGCAGTCGTTGATAACGAGGCCGATGGTGGTATTATCCTTACTGCCTCTCATAATCCTTTGCAATGGAATGCTCTTAAATTCTTAGCCTCTAACGGCGAGTTTATCTCCAAAGAAGACGGCGAAAAATTGTTGTCTATTGCCGATAAGAACGATTTCGAATTTGCTCCTGCTACCTCTCTTGGATCTTATACTACTGTTACTGACGCTGTTGACAAACATATTGAAAAAGTCCTTGCCTTAGATCTTGTAGATGTAGAGGCTATTAAGAAGGCTTCTTTTAGCGTTGCCTTCGACTCGGTTAATTCTACGGGAGGATTTGTCCTAAAAAAACTCTTAAAGGCTTTGGGTGTCAAAGAAATATACGCCCTTAACGACGAACCAACAGGTCTTTTTGCTCACAATCCTGAGCCATTGCCTGAGAATATTACCGATATATGTGCTTTGGTTGAGGACAAACATTGTGCTTGCGGTTTTATCGTTGATCCTGATGTAGATAGACTTGCAATAGTATCTAACACAGGCAAACCTTTTGTAGAGGAATACACTTTGGTATCGGTTGCTGACTATGTGTTGGAGAATACTCTCGGACCAACAGTTTCTAATCTTTCTTCCTCTCGTGCATTAAGAGATATAACCGAAAAGAAATACAATCAACGTTATGAGCCTGCTGCCGTTGGAGAGGTTAATGTGGTTAAGAAAATGAAAGAAATAGGTGCTGTTATAGGCGGAGAAGGCAACGGCGGAGTTATCTATCCTGCTTGCCATTATGGTAGAGACGCCTTAGTAGGTATTGCTCTATTCCTTACACTTTTAGCCAAAAAGAATATATCCTCTCAAGAACTTCGTGATAGTTTCCCTGAGTACGTTATTGCCAAAAAGAAAATGGAATTAACACCTGAGATTAATGTCGACCTAATCCTTTCCTCTATGGCTAAGAAATACGCTAATTATGACGTAAATACAATAGACGGAGTTAAGATTAATTTCGATAACGAGTGGGTTCATTTGCGTAAAAGCAACACCGAGCCTATTATTCGTATCTATGCCGAAAGCAATACTATGACTACGGCAGAACATTTGGCAAGCGTAATAATAGATGATATAACCTCTATAATAAGAGAAAACTTATAAACCTTTCAATACCGAACATTATGATATACACAGATAAAGACAAGAAATTCAAACGTTATACCGTTACCACAGCCCTACCTTACGCCAATGGTCCTATTCATATCGGCCACATGGCAGGCGTATATGTACCTGCGGATATCTATTGCCGTTACCTTCGTAGCCAAAAAGAAGATGTTTTCTTTATCGGTGGTAGTGACGAACACGGTGTCCCTGTTACTATTCGTGCCAAAAAAGAAGGTTGTACCCCACAAGATGTCGTAGACCGTTATCATAAGATAATCAAAGACTCTTTCGAGGAGTTCGGTATGAGTTACGATATATATTCTCGCACTACAAGTCCTACTCATAACAAGACGGCTTCGGATTTCTTCCTTAAACTATATAACGAGGGCAAACTAATCGACAAGACTACCAAACAATATTATGACGAACAGGAGAAAACCTTCCTCGCCGACAGATACATAGTAGGTACTTGTCCTATATGCGGTAATGAGAATGCGTATGGAGACCAATGTGAGAAATGTGGTTCATCTCTTAACGCTACCGACCTTATCAACCCTCATTCTGCTCTAAGTGGTAATGCACCTGTATTGAAAGAGACTAAACATTGGTTCTTGCCTTTGAATGATTACGAAGACTTTCTTAAAGATTGGATCTTGAATCAGCATAAAGAATGGAAAACAAATGTCTATGGTCAATGTAAATCGTGGTTAGACAACGGCTTACAACCTCGTGCAGTTACTCGTGATTTGGATTGGGGAATAAAAGTGCCGATAAAAGAGGCTGAAAACAAAGTTCTATACGTTTGGTTTGACGCTCCTATTGGTTACATTTCCAACACAATAGAGAAATTAGGCGATGATTGGCACAAATGGTGGCAAGACAAAGAAACCAAATTAGTTCATTTTATTGGAAAGGACAATATCGTCTTTCATTGCATAGTATTCCCTGCTATGTTGAAGGCTCACGGAGATTTTATCTTACCAGAAAATGTCCCTGCTAATGAGTTTCTTAACCTTGAAGGTGATAAGATTTCTACCTCTCGTAACTGGGCTGTTTGGCTTAACGAATATTTGGAAGATTTTCCTAACAAACAAGACGTCCTAAGATATGTTCTCTGTGCTAATGCCCCTGAGACTAAGGACAATGACTTTACTTGGAAGGACTTTCAAACAAGAAACAATAGCGAATTGGTGGCTATATTTGGTAACTTTGTTAATCGTACTATCGTCCTAACACACAAATACTTTGGTGGTAAAGTCCCTACTCGTTACGCAGTGAATGATTTGGACAAAACGACCCTTGAAGAGATTAGCACCTACCCTGAGAAGATTGGTACTCTAATAGAGACCTACAAGTTCCGTGATGCTTTGTTTGAGTTGATGAATTTAGCACGTCTTGGCAATAAATATCTAACCGAGAACGAGCCTTGGAAGACTATCAAAACAGACACCGAACGTACTTCTACGGTATTAAATATCTCTTTGCAGATATGTGCTTGTCTTTCTGTTCTTTGCTCGCCTTTCTTACCATTTTCTGCTAAGAAACTTCAAAACATTCTTAACCTTAATATCAATACTTGGACTGAGGGTGGAAATACTAATCTATTAGAGGAAGGAAAAGAGATTAACGAGCCTGAGTTATTGTTTGAAAAGATTGAGGACGACCAAATCCAAAAACAAATCGATAAATTGGCTTTAAGCAAGAAACAAAACGAGTTAGAAAAGGCTACCGTTGTGTCTAAGAAAGAGAATATTATCTTTGATGACTTTGATAAAATAGATATCCGTGTTAGCAAGATCATTTCGGCTGAAAAGGTTGCCAAAACCAAAAAACTATTGAAATTAGTTGTCGACACAGGCATAGACCAACGCACTATCGTTAGTGGTATTGCAGAGTATTACAAACCTGAGGAAATAATTGGTAAGCAAGTACTTGTCCTTGTTAATTTGGCTCCAAAAGAACTGAAAGGTATTAAGTCTGAGGGTATGATACTTATGGCACAGAACCCATTAGGCGAACTTTGTTTTGTATCCCCTGAGAAAGATTTCAAAACAGGCAGCGTAGTTAAATAACCACCTAAGAACTATACCTTAAGATTATTAATAATCAGAAAAGGTTTAAGACAGAAAATAAGAAAAGGACCTCTCAAAAAAAGGGGTCCTTTATAATTTCTACTACAAGAACATTGTCATAAAAACTGGCAAAAAAGTTATATTACCATCTCGACGATAGTCTTTTGTGTATAGGATAAAACTCTCACCGATACGAGAAGAGTATTTACGAGAAAACTCATCAAGTGATTTATGAGTCTTATAACCAGACGATTTTACTTCAAGAGGCGATACCTTATTACCTCGTGAGAGAATAAAATCAATCTCATAATTATGCTTACCACTCTCTGTTGGCCATGTGTGATAGAATAATTTATTGCCTTTGGCTACAAGCATTTGAGCAACAATATTTTCATAGACATAACCGAGGTCTGCCGAAAGTTTATCGGAAAGAAGTTTTTGATAAATGGTGTTTTCGGTGGCAGACTTATCCCAAAAAGCAAGTGTAATAAAAAGTCCCGTGTCGGCAAGAAACATCTTATATTGGTCATAATTCGTATGTAAAGGCATTCCTACATTAGGGTCATTGGAGTGATAAGCAAAATTAACCGTTAGGCTATCTTCCAAATCGTTCAATAGTTCTGCCATTTCATTCTTTGATTCATTGCGACCTAATACACTCGTTGTTCGATACCTAGATACATTTTTGGATAATTGCGAGGGAATAGCAGAAAAAAGTCTTGAGGCTTTACCCGACACATCAATCTTTCGAAAGTCATCTAAATACAATTCTATAATCTCTCTTTTGACCGCATCTACTTCCGATAAATTATTCGTTCTAAGATAAGTATCTACTGCCTGTGGCATACCACCTACAAGCATATACAAACGAAAATCCCTTAGAAGTTTGCGACAAATAGAATCACCAAACGATTTTTTACTCTCAAACGATTCTCTCAAAAGAGGAATCGTAACCTTATCCCCCAAAGCCATACGAAACTCCTCATAATCCATAGGATACATTGTAAGACGAGTCTCTTCACTGGGAATAACGATATTTTGTATATTACGTTTGATAGAAAGCAATGAACCTGTCTCGATATAATCATACCGATGGTCTTTGACTAAATACTTAATTGCCTGTCTTGCAGTAGGACATCGTTGTATCTCGTCAAAAATAATCACGGATTGACGTTCTATCAATTTGGTATTATAGATAAATTGCAGACGCATAAAGAAATCATCCCTATCTGAGATGTGTTCTACTGCCTCCCATACACTTTGGGGAGCATCGGCAAAGTCTACAACAATATAAGACTTGTATTGTTTGCGTGCAAACTCCTCTGCTATAGTTGATTTACCAACACGTCTAGCACCTTGAATAAGCAAAGCTGTTGTGCCGTTACGTTCTTGTTTCCAACGAAGCATTTGGTTAAAAATCTTTCTTTCGAATATATTGACATTGGTACTCATATCCTCATTTTTTATTATGATTGAGAATGCAAAAATACGACTTTTTGTCAAAACCTCACAATTTTTTTCGGCGAAAACAAGAAGAATCTCACAATTTTTTTCAGCAAAAACAAGAAGAATCTCACAATTTGAGATTATTTCTTTGGTGGATAGTCTATCGTATAATGCAAACCAACACTCTCTTTTCGCTTCATTGCCATAGTGATAATCAAATAAGCATTGGCTACCATATTACGCAACTCACACAACTGCGGCGTTAGAACACTACGATTGTACAACTCCTCCGTCTCGTCATAGATAAGTTTGGTACGTTTGAAGGCACGTTCAAGTCTTAAATCACTTCTAACTATACCAACATAGTTACTCATTATCTGCTGTAACTCTCTCTGCGTCTGCGTTATCAAACTCATCTCTTCGTTCAATATCATACCCTCAGCATTCCAATCAGGTACCTCGTCACAGAAGTCTATATGTTCTATCTCTTGTTTAGCGTTCAAAGCAGCACGATGAGCATACACTGCAGCCTCTAACAAAGAATTAGACGCCAAACGATTAGCCCCATGCAAACCTGTACAAGAACACTCACCCGTAGCATACAAATGCTTAATCGTAGTACGAGCATATTTATCCACAACAATACCTCCGCAACCATAATGACAAGCAGGCACAACAGGTATCATATCCCCTCTTGTGATATTCAAACCTAACTCCAAACACTTAGCGTAGATATGTGGAAAATGGTGCATTATCTCCTCTTTGCTAATAGCCGAACAATCCAACTGCACATGGTCATCACCCGATTTGGTCATCTCCGAATTGATAGCCCTTGCAACTATATCCCTCGGTGCAAGTGATCCACGTTTATCGTATTTGTCCATAAACGCCTCTCCTTTAAGGTTTTTCAATACTCCACCTGCTCCTCTCATTGCCTCGGTAATAAGAAAAGATGGTTTCTCTATTGGATTATACAAAGACGTTGGGTGAAACTGCACAAACTCCATATCCTTTAACCAACCCTTTGCTCTATGAACCATTGCTTGTCCATCGCCTGTGGCTATAATCGGTGCCGTAGTTGCAGAATAAACCTGACCAAAAGACCCTGTCGCTACCATTATTATCTTGGCTAAATATGTGTCAATAGATCTTGTCTTTTTGTCCATTACATACGCACCAAAGCACTGAACATTGTCCATGTGTCGATTGACCTCTTGACCCAAATGATGCTGCGTTATAAGGTCGATAGTAAATTGATTCTCCTTTAACTCTATATTAGGATTCTTTCTAACTGCCTCATATAACGCCCTTTCTATCTCGGCACCAGTATTGTCTTGATGATGAAAGATACGATGTTCGGAATGCCCTCCCTCTCGGGCTAAATCATAGTTACCCGAACGATTCTTATCAAAACAAGCACCCCACGAAATCAACTCTTTGATTCTATCAGTTGACTCGGTTATAGTTATCCTAACAGCTTCCTCGTTGCAGATACCCGCACCTGCTATAAGCGTGTCTTTGATGTGTTTCTCGTAAGTATCAGGAGCGTACATAACGGCTGCTATACCACCTTGTGCGTACTTGGTAGAACATTCCTGAGCCTCGGATTTGGTTATAACACAGACTTTTCCAAACTCTGCAACCTTTAATGCAAACGATAAACCTGCAATTCCGCTACCCAAGACCAAATAATCAACTTTGTATCTCATCTCTTCTTAGATTCTTATATTATTTTAGTAAAAGAAACGTTTTTCACTTGTTTTTATTGTCATTAGTGTTAAAACGATTCATCGTAGTATTCATTCCTACCATTACAAAAGACTTCAAAATCTCATAAATCTTCTCTATCTCAGGTCGTAATGTCTCCATCTCTTGATCAGAAAACTTACCCAAAACAAAATCTACCTGCTCTCCTTTATGAAAATCATTACCAATGCCAAATCTCAACCGATTAAAAGTACTAGTACCTAACGAGGCTATTATATCTTTTAGTCCGTTATGTCCTCCGTCTGAGCCTTTTAACCTTAGTCGTATAGTACCAAAAGGCAAAGCCAAATCATCGACTATAATAAAAAGATTCTCCAAAGGTATCTTCTCCTTATCCAACCAATACTTAACCGCCTTACCACTAAGGTTCATATACGTTGTAGGTTTGATAACCACTACCTTACGACCCATCAACGAGACCTCCGTCTTGAAAGCATACCTATCCCCCTTGAACTCATACTTCTCTTGCTTTAAAGTATCTTTCTTAGCGTTCTTCTCATTTACTTGTCTAACAAACTCATCGGCAATCATATAACCTATATTATGACGAGTATTGTCGTACTCTTTATCAGGGTTACCCAAACCCACTACAAGATATTTATCCATCTCTTTCTCAGTATCTTGTCTTGTGAATATCTTCCAAAAACCAAACATTACTTCCTAAATAAATAACAGGCCGATCTTTTCACAGCCTGTTATCCCTAAAAAAGAAAGGAAGGAAAAATAGTCCCTTCCCTTATGTTTTCTTTACTCAGTAGCAGCAGGAGCCTCAGCCTCAGTAGCATCATTTGTAGCAACAGCATTTCTTGTACTTCTTACTGTAACTACTACAGAAGACTTAATCTCCATAACCTCAACGCCTTCTATCTTGATTTCATTAACCTTGATACTTTGACCAATGTTCAACTTAGTGATATCCAAAACAACCTCTTGTGGTATAGCATTTGGCAAACCGCATAGTCTTACCTTACGAAGTTTGATTTGTAATTTACCACCTAACAAAACACCAGCAGCAGTACCTGTAGTCTTAACAGGAACAGCAATTGTCAAAGGTTTGTCATCGAATATTCTCAAAAAGTCAGCGTGTAATACCTCGTCACTAACTGGGTGATATTGTATATCTTGTAAGATTGCCATAGATTTCTTACCATCTATATTCAACTCTACATAACAAGTATCAGGAGTAAATAACAAACCCTTGAAATCTGTTCTTGGAACAGAAAATATTACTTGTTCTTCACTACCACCATAAAGTACACATGGCACCTTATTCTCTCTTCTTAAAGCCTTTGCATCTTTTTTCCCTACGTTCTGTCTTGCAGAACCGCTCATTGATACAGTTTTCATTCTTTTTTCTATTTATTTATTAGTAAGTTAATGTTTGTTTCTTTTTTTTCAGTTTGCAAAATTAACAC
>CAVAII010000137.1:0-8046 GCA_963588535.1 Erysipelotrichaceae bacterium
GGTGGGAAGGGATTTTGTATTCAAAATTTTAGATTATTAAGGGCGTTTCGTGGGTATGTACAAAAAAATATATTAACTTTGCACCTACGAAAACAATGACTTTTATGGCAGAGAATACGAACGAAAAACAAAAGAGAAAAAGAATCATAAGAGTGAAAGAAGGGGCGGAGAAAGTAAGAAAGGAGAACTCTATGGATTATCAGTTTTGGGAAAAAGAGGTAGACCTAAGGGATAAAAGTACGATGCACCTCTATGCCAAAGCCAAAGACTTCTTTACTATACAGAGTGATAACGACTTAATAGAGTTTTATAACACATATAACAACAAGGCAAACGGACTAAAAGGTCGTAAGGTCTTTACTTTGGGCGAAGGAAGTAACACGATATTTATTAATAAGGAGATAGACTCTGTGGTCGTCTTTATGAAGATGAAAGGGTATGAGGTAGAGGAAGTTACTGACGATACGGTGAGGGTGGAATGCAAGGCAGGAGAGAGGTTTAGGGACTTTGTGTTGGATATGTGTGAGAAAGGGTATAGTGGGTTAGAGAATTTGGCTGCGATATATGGGACGGTTGGTGCTTCGCCTGTGCAGAATATAGGGGCGTATGGTGCTGAGGTTAAGGATAGTATAGAGGATGTTCGGTATTTTGATATGAGGGACGGAGAGTTTCATACTATTAATAATAAGGATTGTCGGTTTGGTTATAGAGACTCTGTTTTTAAGCATCAAGACGGGTCGAAGATAATAACCGAGGTAAGGTTTAGGCTAAACAAGAGGTTTGTCTTTAATGATTCGTATGGTGCTGTAAAGAAGGCTTTTGAGGGAGTTGCGAGGGATAAGATTACGCCGTTACGGGTGGCAGAAAAGATTTTTGAGATAAGGAATAGTAAGTTGCCTAATCCGAATGAGATAGGTAATTGTGGGTCGTTTTTCTGCAATCCTGTGATAGAGGACGAACATTTCCAAAGGTTAAGGAGTGTGTATGAGGATATTGCGTACTTTGATACGGAGAAAGGCAAGAAGATTAGTGGGGCTTGGTTGATAGATTCTTGTGGTTTTAGGGGGAGGAAAGAAAATGGCATAGCGATGTACTCCAAACAGCCGTTGGTTTTGGTTAATTATGGGGTGCAGAACAATAAGTACTTGACTGATTATGTGGAGAAAGTACAGAAAATGGTTAAGAATAAGTTTGATATAGAATTGGTTGCAGAACCGCATTTTGTTTATTAGATTATGGAAAAGAAAGCGATAAAGTTTTGGCAAGAGTTTCTTTTGTTGAAAGACTCATTGATGGACATAGATTCTTTGGAGGAAAAGAAGGCAGAGGAGTTGTTAGAGAAATTGGACGAGAAACTAAAGCAATACTCTGAGGGAGTGGATTTTGTGTTAGGAGATTTGACTGAAAAGGGGCGTAAGATAACCTTTACGGCGTATTCTGATAAGGATTATTTTGAGGACGTTATAAGGTTAGTGGAGAATGCTCCGATAATGGATTTTATAGAAGTAGAGGCGTTCTTAGAGCCTGAGGGTAAGGACGTTCAGTTAGAGTATGAGGGGATAAAGTTACGCAGTAAGGATTTGTATTTTCTGCCCTTGGAGAGCGAAACCATAAAAGACAAGGTAGGTATAAGGGTCGCAGGCACCGAGACGGACGAAAGTGAGGACTATACGAGTGCGTGTTATTTGCTGTGCGAGAAGATGATAGGGGAGTATTATGCTACAATGTTGATAGATTATTTTGACGTTCAGAAGTTGCCCAAAGACTATAAAGAGGAGGGATATTTACCGCTTGATTACTTGCCTGATTTCATAGAATGGAAAAAAAGCAAGGCAGAGGACGGGAAAAAATAAAAATTTTACTTAACTTTGCACCCTCAAAACAAACAGATAAAAAGATGTGGACGATATTTAGAAAAGAAGTAAGTAGTTTCTTTACATCCCTAATAGGATATATTACGATATTCGTGTTTCTTGTTGTTAATGGGCTATGTTTGTGGATAATAGACTCGGATGTTAATGTCTTTTCATTGGCAATAGCCTCTTTGGACGGATTGTTTATCATCTCGCCGATAGTGTTTTTGTTTTTGATATCGGCAGTAACGATGAGGACTTTTGCAGAGGAGAAACGTAGTGGGACGATAGAGATTCTTTTGACAAGACCTGTTAGTGATATATCAATAATAATGGGTAAGTTCTTGGCATCGTTGGTGATAGTCGTCTTGTCGGTCTTGCCAACAATGATTTATATGATATGTGTTTATCAACTTGGGTCGCCTGTTGGCAATCTTGATATAGGCAGTATATTAGGGTCGTACATAGGTTTGATATTCTTGGGCGGAATATTTGTGTCGATAGGCGTATTTTGTTCGTCTTTGACTAAGAATCAAATAGTTGCTTTTATATTATCGGTTATTGTGTGTTTGATAGTTTATGATGGATTTCATATCTTAGCCACGATACCGTTCTTATCAAAAGCCAACCTCTTGATAGAGTCGATAGGTATCTCGTATCATTACAATTCCATAAGTCGTGGAGTAATTGACCTAAGGGATATCGTTTATTTTGTGAGTGCTACGGCGTTTTTTATTCTATCTACAAAGGTTAGTTTGGAGTCAAGAAATTGGAAAAAATAGTTTTTTTAAGGCGTAATGGAAAACAGAGATAATCAAATAGAGAATATAGAGGCTAATAAATGGGCAAAGGAAAAGAGGAAAAAGATTGATTTGAAGGCGATAGTGAATCGAATCGTTAATCCTGTAAGTGCGAAAGCAGACGTTAAGCGGTCGCATATCATACAGTTGGTAGTAGGTTTGGCGGTGTTGATATTGATTAATGTTGTCTGCAATTATTTCTTTTTCAAGATAGATTTAACTAAGGAGAAAAGGTTTTCTTTGTCTACGTCTACCAAACAACTGCTTAAAGGTGGTAAGAAAGGGGTTAGGAAGGTAGATGATGTGGTTATGATACGTTGTTATTTGGACGGCGATATACCTGCCTCGTATAAGGAATTGCGTAATGCAACCAAGAACCTATTGAACGAGATGCGTTCGTATAACTCTAATATTGAGTTTGAGTTCGTAGACCCTAATAGTATGAAGACCGAGCAGGAGAGGGCAGAGTTCTATCAAAAACTTTTCTATGAGGGATTTACGCCTATCTTGATTAACAGCACAACGTCTTCTAAGCGAGAACAGCAATACATCTTTCCATATATAGAGATAACATCGGGCGGTAATAAGAAGATTAAATCATTGATATCTACTAAGATGGGTGTTAGTGAGAATGAGATTATAGCCTCGTCCATTCAGAACTTGGAATATACTCTTTATTCGGCTATTCGCAATGCTACACAGGGTATGAAACCTTCGATTGCTTTTCTTTATGGTCAAGGAGAGCCTGATGCGGCGTATTTATTAGACGTAATACGTTCGTTGAACGATAGTTATATGATAGACTCGGTAACTATCAATGGGCAGATAAATGCTTTGGTAGACAGACAATACGATTCGACAGAGAACACTGTTAAGCGTTTTCGTAAGAAATATGAGTGTTTGATAGTCGTTAAGCCAACGCAACCATTTACACAGAAGGATTTGTATGTAATAGACCAATACCTAATGAACGGCGGTAAGATACTTTGGTTAATAGACCCATTAACAGCCAGTATGGACTCTTTGCAGACTAAGGCAAGCACTATGGCTATTAGCAATCTTACAGGGGTCGAGGAGGTGTTGTTCTCGTATGGTATCAAACTTAATAATGATTTGGTAATGGACTTGCAATGCGTTCAAGTGCCGATAGTTACGGGACAATATCAGAATGGACAACCGCAGATGACGTTCTATCCGTGGAACTTCTTTGTTTCTGCCTCGCCTACTAATAATATTATATCGCAAAAGATTAATCCTGTTAAGTTAGATTTTGTCTCTACGATAGATGTGGTTGAGAGCAATAACACGACTACCACAACGCCTATCTTGTTGTCTTCCAATAATACAAGGCTGTTGAATGCTCCTGTCGAGGTATCGTTACAGATGCTAAAACAAAAACAAGACCCTAAACTATTCAATCAAGGTGCACAGACTCTTGCCGTATTGAGTGAGGGTAGTTTTGTGTCTGCTTTTCGCAATAGACTACCGCAAGAGATGTTAGATAACACTATGATAGCCAATAAGAACTCTTCGGACACAACGGCAATGATAGTAGTAGCGGACGGAGATTTGGTGTTGAATACCTTTGTTAATAATCAGGTAGTGCCGTTAGGGTATGATAGATATACTAATCAAATGTTTGGTAATAAGGAGTTTGTGATTAATTGTATTAACTATCTATGCGGAGACAAAGACCTTATACCTTTGCGTTCGAGAGAGGTTATAGTTAGAAAACTTGATATGGCTAAGATAGACAGAACCAAAGGGCAGTGGCAAGCCTTTAATATGGGCGTTCCATTGGTAATTGTGGCTTTGTTTGGATTGGTGTTTGTAGTGATTAGAAGAAAATTGTATTTAACTAAGTAGAGAATGAAAACGTTGAAAATAAGCAAACTAAATCGTAAGCAAAAGAATTTGTTGTTGCTATTGTTGGTTGTAGTGATAGTAGTGGTAATAGTAGTGATAATAATTAAGAAGAATACCTCTACAACTTTGGATCAAGACTTCCATATCTCTGAGATAGAGACGATAACCAAGTTGGTGATAAAAGATAAAGAGAACCACGTCCTAACACTTTCGAAACAGAAAGATAGCACATGGCTTGTAAATAATAAGTATGAGGCTAATAGTATACTGACTAAGAATATCTTAGAGACGTTTAGGGATATGCGAATAAGAGAGCCACTGCCAAAGGCTGCAAGAAACAATGTGGTAAAAGATTTGGCTACCTTAGGTAAGACAGTTGAGGTATATACTACTGACTATAAGATAAATATCGGTTTTATCAAGTTGTTCAAAAGCGAACGTTTGAAGTGTACTTATTATGTTGGCACAGAGACTTCGGACGAGATGGGTACATATATGCTCAAAAAGGGCGACAACATACCTTATATTATATATATACCTAATTTTAGGGGTTATTTATCTACACGTTTTTCGGCAATTGAAGACTTGTGGAGGGCTCACAAACTATTTGCCTACAAACAAAACGAGATAGAGAGCATAAAAGTAGAATTGCCAATGCAGCCAACGGAGAACTATACTTTGGTTAATAATGGTAAGGGATTTTCTTTCATAACCGCTACGGGAGAGACACTTCCTACCTTTGATACTAATAAGGTTGTGGCTTTCTTGTCCTCTTTTGTGGATATGAATTATGAGCGTATAGCCAAGAATATATCTAAGGTTGAGCAAGATACGATATTTTCTAAACCACCTTCTTTTGTTATCACCCTAAAAGATAAGAAAGGCAAAGAGAATACTTTGAAGACTTACGTTAAGATGACCGACCCTAACTCGATAGCCAAGGACGAAGATGATTTCTATCAAATCTTTGATATCAATCGTTGCTATGCTTTGTCTAACAAGTTTCAGGATACTTTGGTTATACAGTTCTTTACTTTGGATAATGTACTTAAACCTGCGTCTTATTTCTTAATCGGAGCAGAGGGTAAGCCATATATCAAATAGTTAATAAAGAACAGATTCTTAACCTATTATCTATCTACTATGGAAGATAATTTATTGTATAATAATATCAAATTCTTGCCACGTCTTGGTGATAAACGAGCAACGATATTAGCCAAGGAGTTGGATATTCATTCCTACAAGGATTTATTATACTATTTTCCATATCGTTATGTAGATAGAAGTGAGTTTGTTAAGATAAAAGACATTCGTTCGGACGAAATCTATATACAGGTAAAAGGCATAATTGTTGATAAACAAGTTGTTACCAACGGCAAAAGCAAACGTTTGGTAGTAGGCTTTGCAGACGAGACAGGTAGAATAGAGTTAGTGTTCTTTGCAGGGCTAAACTATATATATAATAGTCTGGCGGTCGGTGTAAAGTATGTAATATTCGGTAAACCAAACAGATTCAAAGATATTTTCTCTTTTGTTCACCCTGAGGTAGAGACGGAGGCTAATTATTTGGCGTCTTTCTCGGTTAATGATAGGAGTGCTGCTTGCAAATACATTCCTATTTATAACACTACCGAGAAAATGAAAAACAACTACCTCAATACCAAGGCAGTGGCTAAGATAACACGCATTCTTGTTAACGTTTGTTACGGTCATATCCCCGAGACAATGCCCGACTACCTAATCAAACACTATCACCTTCTCTCCCTACAAGACGCTCTTATCAATATACACTATCCGCAAAGCCCTGAGATGCTGAGCAAAGCACGTTTTAGATTGAAGTTCGAAGAGTTGTTTTTCTTACAATTAGAACATCAACTTCAAAAATCATATCGTAACAACAAATCGCAAGGTTTTGTCTTTACCAAGGTAGGAGATTATTTCAATAACTTCTATTATAACAACCTAAAATTCGAACTGACTAATGCTCAAAAACGTGTCGTTAAGGAGATTCGTAACGATATGCGAACAGGACATCAGATGAATAGATTGTTGCAAGGGGATGTTGGTAGCGGTAAGACTTTGGTCGCCTTAATGAGTATGCTTATCTGTTTGGATAATGGTTATCAAGCAGCCCTTATTGCACCCACCGAGATACTTGCACAACAGCATTATTATTCCCTAACTAATATGCTTAAAGGATTGAATATCAACGTTGCTCTGCTAACAGGCAATGTTAAAGGTAAGGCAAGGAAAAATATTCTCTCTAACCTTCAAGAAGGGGCGATACATATAATCGTAGGCACTCATGCGTTGTTGGAAGAGACGGTTGTTTTCAAGACTTTGGGTTTGGCAGTGATAGACGAACAGCATCGTTTTGGCGTAGAACAGCGAAGCAAGATGTGGAAAAAGAACTCGCTTAATGGTCTTGTGAGTTATCCTCCGCATATACTTATTATGACTGCTACTCCTATACCGAGAACGTTGGCGATGACTGTTTATGGAGATCTAAGTGTCTCTGTTATAGATGAGTTGCCAAAGGGTAGAAAGCCAATTACAACCATTCACCTAACGGACGCTTACCTATTGAAACTATACGCTTTTATGCACGAACAGATAAAAGCAGGTCGGCAGATTTATATTGTTTATCCTTTGATTAGTGAGTCTGAGAAACTCGACCTAAAAGACGTCCTTGACGGTTATGATTCTATTACGAGGGAGTTTCCATTGCCTGAATATCAGGTTAGTATAGTGCATGGGCAGATGAAACCCGATGCTAAGGAATATGAGATGGACCGTTTCAAACAGGGGATAACGAATATTATGGTCGCAACGACCGTTATAGAGGTGGGAGTAGATGTTCCGAATGCTACCGTAATGATTATTCATAATGCCGAGAGGTTTGGTCTTTCGCAATTGCATCAACTGCGTGGTAGAGTAGGTAGAGGGGCTAATCAGTCCTATTGTATCCTAATGACAAAGAACGATTTAAGCAAGGAGTCGAAGCGTAGAATAGATATAATGTGCTCTACTAACGATGGTTTTTTGATTGCCAAAGAGGACTTGAATTTGCGTGGAGCAGGTTCTATACAAGGCACTAAGCAGTCGGGATTAATGGAGTTGAAGATAGCCGATATTGTTAAGGATGAGCCTATTGTCTGCATGGCGAGGGATTTAGCCAGTTATATTGCTACCAAAGACCCGACCCTAAGCGACCCTAATCATATCCTAATAAGACAATATTTTATCCAACACCCTATTATCGGCGACTACTCCCGAATATCGTAAATAGCGTTTTTTATCTTTGTAACTCTTTGATTGATAATGTCAAAATAAAGTGGCGTTTTATCAAAATGTTTCGTCCATTCATTCGGATAATTGGTCGTTTTATTTTTTTCTTTCGCCGTAATATTTCAGCCCTTATTCTGCACTAACAGATGTAATGCAACACTCAAATGGTAAGTTAGAAGTTATAACAGACGAGCCGTGGGCTAATGAGATTATAGACAGAGAGAGGGAAAGAGAAAAAC
>CAVAII010000138.1:0-7233 GCA_963588535.1 Erysipelotrichaceae bacterium
ATTTAGTTTGATAAAACGGCACTTTTTTGAGATATTATCAATCAGTGAGTTACAAAGGTAAAAAATCAATTTTTGGAGGTTACACTTTGTTTAGTTCTTGTCGTTTAATTCATCGATTATATCTGCAAACTGACCGCCTTTTCTTAACTTCTCGCTAACCTTACGAACATTTGCTAATTTGGTTGCGTATTCACTTTCGCTTAACTCCCCTATTTGCTTGTCTACATCATAGATACTTGAAACAACTATACCTATATTTTCTTTTTTTACAAACGGAGCAAAGGCTGATTTCTGACAAACAATCACTGGAATGCCAGCAGAAACATACAAAGAGAGTTTGTGAGGAGAATTATATTGTTGATATTCTCCCATTAAGCCATCGCATGTATCTAATGACTGACCATCCCAAACTAATCCCCAACCCGCCTCGATAAAGGAGGTATTATCAGGTGAGAATTTGCCCATATATTCTGCTCTTTTGGTGATATTTAGGTCTAATTCGCACTTAAAACCATACAATCTAAAGAAGATATTCTTAAATTGTGTCTTAACAAGTGGTTTAAGAAAGTCGCTCTTTAATAGATTACCCGCAAAAGCGATAGTATTACGCAACTCCACGCACTTTTGTGTATCTACATAGTTATCAGTGCTAATATAAGGGAAAAGATACATAGGTTTCATATCTATTTTTGCACCATTATCTTTCAAAACCCTTATCATATTGTCGGTATGCATAATAGCAAAATCACCAAGATTTAGAAAGTTTAGGTCATCTACCATATCTTTTCCAAATCTTAACGACTCTATATCATGAATAATAAAACAAATCTTACAACCTTTCTTTTTTAGTTTTTTTGCTATTATCCTAAAAGATGTAAATGAGGTAAATATCGGATATTGAAACCAAACTATATCGTTTTTCTCTATTTTCTTTATCGCCTTAAGGTATGAAAATAGTTTGTAAATAGCCCTAAGGGGTACAAATTTATAATCTCTATACGGAACTTCTCTTATCTCGAAACCTTTGTCTTTTAGTATCGTCTCTACATCTGTACGAGCCTTATTGCTTGCATTATATTGTTGGCCATCTGCTAAAATCAAGATAGCGTTTAGTAATATATTTCGTTTCATATCTTTATAGATTATCGGAATAGTTATTAAGAACTTTTTCTACTATCGGAGCCATATCATAATATTTGTATTCTGCCAAACGACCTCCGAAAATAACTTTGTTTTGTGTGTCGGCTAATTCCTTATATTTAGCATAAAGCGTAGAGTTCTTATCGTCATTTATAGGATAATAAGGTTCCAAACCATCTTTCCACTCAACAGAATATTCTTTTGTTATTATTGTTTTAGGATTATTATAGACTTCGTTAGCATTCATCTCAAAATGTTTGTGTTCTATAATTCTATTGTACGGAACTTCCCTATCGGTGTAATTAATAACGGCATTACCTTGATAATTAGGAGTGTCTATCGTCTCTGTTTCAAACCTTAGACTTCTATACTCTAATTTGCCAAATTTATAATCAAAGAACTCGTCAATCTTTCCTGTAAAAAGTATCTTGTCTGCAATATTGTCTAATTCGTATCTATCTTCGAAATAGTTTTTGTTACACATTACATCACTTTTTTCAAGTAATTTATCTATCAAAACATTATATCCGCCGATTGGTATGCCTTGATATTTGTCGTTAAAGTAATTATTGTCGAATATTAAGCGAACTGGCAGACGTTTGATAATAAAAGAAGGCAAGTCTTTGCAACTTCTACCCCATTGTTTCTCTGTATATCCTTTTATTAAAGCCTCATAGATATCTTTACCGATTAGACATAAGGCTTGTTGTTCAAGATTTTTGGGTTCTGTTAGACCTTCTTTCTGCATTTCCAAAAGGGCGTCTTGTCTTTGCTCTTGTAGTTTTTCCATTGCCTCACTTGGTGTCCGTACTCCCCACATTTGATAGAATGTGTTCATATTAAATGGTAGGTTAAATAACTTACCCTTGTAATAAGCGATAGGCATATTGGTAAATCTATTGAACTCACACAAAGAATTAACGAAATCCCATACTTGTTTGTTGGAGGTGTGGAAAATATGTGGGCCATACTTATGAACATTTATGCCTTCTCTATTCTCACAATAGATATTACCGCCAGAATGTTCCCTTTTGTCTACGACCAAACACTTCTTACCTTGTTTAGTTGCCATATAAGCAAACATAGCACCGTATAGACCCGAACCAACTATTAAATAATCATACTTTTTCATCTCTTTATCTGTATTTATCTTTTATTTTAGAACGTTATTTTTCGATTCTTATTTTCTAATCAACGTCTTTAAACTTTTTTATTAACTATTTCTCTCTATTATATCTTATGTTTTTTCTATTTTCTCTTTTATTCTATGTGTAAAGTCTATTACTACATCTTCCTTGACTACGTATAAGCAAAGGAAATAAGCGATTGTACCTATAAGAGCCATAAATAGCATTTTAGGAAGATATCCTATTTGAATTTTATTAATAAAAAACAAAATAAGACTCATAACCACAACGGCGAGAATATATTTCAAATGATTCTTATTTATCAAACTCAATTTTAGATACCTTCTTCCTAAGATAACCATAGAGAATGTAACCACAAACTCAGTAGCCAAGTAAGCCATTGCTGCTCCGTTGTAAGATAAAGAAGGTATTAGGGCAAAACATAGTAACAAGTCTGCCACGCAACCTAATATTACACACTTTACTACAATATCTATATGTCCAGAAGGATACAATACCTGAATACCCATAACACCCGACAAGGCAATAAAGAATATTGACATAGCCATAATAATACTTACGCTTACGGAATGTACAAATGATTGTCCAGCAAATAATGGTATTAGGTAAGGACTAATAAATATTAGACCAATACTTAATGGCAAAGAAATCATAAAAGAAAAATTGTAGGACTTTTGTGCAAGCATCTTAGCCTCGTCTTGTTTGTTGTTAGCAATTAGATTAGTTAGACGTGGCATCATAACATTAGACAAAACGCCTGCCATACTTACAATAGCACTATTAAGTTTCATCGAAGCAGAATAATATCCTACGGCGTTATCATCTTGTAAGAAACCCAAGATAACAGTATTCAATTGAATATAAACTCCTACTGCAACATTAAAAGCAAACACTTTCAGGACAGGACGCAAATGTCTTGTGATATTTAGTTGCTTAAAGTCTATATTCTCTTTGTGTATGTATTTTCTTAGTCTTATAAAGTTGAAGATATTACCACCTAACACACCAAATACCATAAACAAGGCATAGAATATAGTATCTTGTTTGGTCTTAACAAACAAAAACAGATAAACAATACTCAACAACCGAATACAGACTGCTCTTATTGTGATATATTCAAAATCTTCTATTCCCTGATAAAACCATTCGCAACCAATAGTAGTAAAGATTATTGCCAAAGATAATAATAGGAATATAGGTAGGTCTTTGCCGATTTGCGGAACAGTAAAGCAAAGAATACCAACAACTATGTATCCAAGAATAGTAAGCAAGGTGTGTAGAGAAAGTATTTCTACAACGGTAGTATTCATCTTTTTGACATCATCTCTACAAGCCGCTACCTCTTTTATAGCATACATCGGAATACCGAGTGAGGTAAACAAAATAATATATTGTATTATACTATAAAAGAAATTAACGTGTCCAATTCCATCTGATAAAAGTATACGGGAAGCGTATGGAAAAGTAACCAAAGGCAACAAAACGTTAGTGCCTGTGTTAATCAAATTCAGTATGTAATTAACTTTTATACTCCCTGCCATACAAAGATAGAATTATTATTGAATTGCAAAGATAAGAAATTATTTTTGAATAAAGATTGTATCTAATTGTTTGTTGGGGGTATTTATTTAAGATAATGTTTGAGGAGAGAATATTTTTGGTGTGTGAAAAGAGGGGATAATAGTTTGCTTTGGAGTACGCCAATAATCAATAGATGAGAATATTTACGCTTTAAGAACAACTGCCATAAGGTAGTATTTTCGTTTTCTAAGTTAATAAGTTCTAATAATATATCTTTGGTGTTAGGAATGTTGCGAATTTTGTTTAGATTAGTCTTTTTCTGCTGATAAGATACCTTTTCTTGCAGACAAAAATAGACAAGGAACTTAAAATATTTGATAAACCAAGAGTTTTTATAGTCTTTGTCCCAAGTTTGTTGAACGGTGTCCAAAATTAAGCAATAACTATGGTAATGAGTATCGAAATCGGCATTCAAACAAATGTTATCAAGTGTTTTTATACCGAAATAATTGAATTTACGAGCGAAAAAAGAAATTTCTTTTACCTCTTTAAGATACCTTAATGTAAAGATATCCTCATAACCGTAGAAAATATTCTCATCGAATTGTAATTGTAGGTGATTGATAACTCGTTTTGAGTAGAATTTGCCATAGATGGTTAGATTATCTTGTATGTTTTGCAAAGATTCTTCTGTAAAAGGTCCGCTATGTATTTTGGTTTTTACTCTTTTGAGTGTATCTGCCGTGCTACCTTCCCATCTTGCACACATATATAGATTATTCCTTTGTATCGGTTGGTAATATTTAAGGAATATAAGGTAATGTTTCTTTACCCAATCCTCTTGTTTAAGGAATGTTATCCAATTGCCTTTGGCGTTCTTTATTGCAAGATTGAGTATTGTAGGCAAATAGTTTCTTGTTTTCTCGTTTGGGAGTTTGTGTATATGAAATACTTTTACTCTTTTGTCTTTTACGGCATATTGTTCGCAAATTTGAGACGATAAGTCCGTTGAATCATAGTCCAATAATAGTATTTCGAAATATGTGTTGTCATTTGCTAAAATGCTATCCACACATCTACTCAATGTCTTTTCACCATTGTGGACAGGTATTATTATTGAGACCAATTCGTACATTAATTATAATATTGTTTACTAATAAAGTAAGTCTTTATTTTAGTTAAATATTACTATTGTCTTATAGTCTTTTGACAGATTCTATACCTTCTATTTTGGAAATATTATCCATTAGATGCGAAAGGTTATCTGCGTTAGAGATATAAACCATCATTGTTCCCTCGAAAGTACCCTCGCTACTCTCCATTGCTAAGGAACGGATATTTATATTCCAAACCTCACTTATTACTCTTGCCATCTCTTGCAAAAGACCTTTGCGGTCGATACCTCGTATTTTGATACCAGCAAGGAATGATATATTCTCATTCTCACGCCATTTTGCCTTCACGATATGATGTCCGTATTTGCTCATCTCATCTACTGCTATCTTACAAGACGTACGGTGTACTTCAATTGCACCTTCTCGTATAAGGCCTACTATATCGTCTCCGGGGAGTGGATTACAGCACGGAGCAGTACGATAAGGCAGTTTGTCAATATCTTGTTTCATTAGCAGATCTTCTGGATTCTTTTGGATCTGTTCTGCAATCTGCTCTCTAAGTGTAAGTTCGGTCTTAGTTTTTTTCTTAAAAGGGTTACGCAAGAATATCCAAGAGGAGTTCTCGTTCTCTTTTGAGAAAGAGGATTTGATTTCGCTGTCGGTTATCTCGTCATAAAATGCTCGGTAATACAATTCTACTTCGTTTGGAAGGTCAAGACTTTTGACTAATAACTGAATATTTTCCTCATTCCATGGGATTTTAAGGTTATCGAATTTGTTCTTTAGTTTCTCTTGTCCAGCTTCCTTGAAACCTTGTTTGTAGGTATTTACATAATGTGTTATCTCGGTTATTGCTTTGGCAGTATGAACATAATCTAACCACTTTTCCTCTGGGTGAGCAATACGAGAAGTAATTATTTCTATCTGATCGGCACTATGTAGTCTATAACTAATCGGCACAACCTTATAATTTACCTTTGCACCAATACAATTAAGTCCCAAATCTGTACCAATGCTGAAAGCAAAGTCCAAGACACTACTTCCAAAAGGCAATGAAACGCTCTCACCCTTAGGGGTAAAGACGGTAATCTCATCGGTTATGATATTCATCTTAAAATCGTTAACGAAATCTACCGCAGTCGTGTTCTGATTATCTAATTGTGATCTAATCTTTGTTAGCCAACTGTCGAGGTTATCGTCTAAGGCTCCCTCCTCTACTTCTTTGTATTTGTAGTGTGCTGCTAATCCTGTCTCGGCTATTTCGTCCATTCGTTTAGAACGTATTTGTACCTCGACCCATTTACCTTGCTTGCTCATAACCGTAAGATGTAGAGCCTCGTAACCATTGTTCTTTGGTTTGGTTAGCCAATCTCTGAAACGGTCTTTTCTTTGTTCGTACATAGAAGATATAATGCTATAGACAGCAAAACATTCCTCTTTTTCACGTTCTTGTGGTACGTTAAGGATTATCCTAATTGCAAAGATATCGTATATCTCCTCGAACTTAACTCCTTTTTTCTCTATCTTACCAAGTATAGAAGTTATACTTTTGATACGAGAAGAGATAGTAAAATCATAATCTTTTTCTTTGAGTACTTGTTTGATAGGCTCACAAAAACTCTTTATGAAAGCCTCTCGTTCTTCTTTTGTATCTTGTAGTTTATCGTTTATTTCGTTGTAAGCAGTTGGGTTAAGATATTTAGTAGATAGGTCCTCTAACTCTTGTTTGAACTTATACAAACCTAATCTGTGTGCCAAAGGTATATATAAGAATTGCGTCTCGCTTGCAGTCTTAAGTTGTTTGTCTTTTGGCATCTCGCCAAGTGTTCGCATATTGTGCAGACGATCGCATAATTTTATAAGGATTACTCTGGCGTCATCACCCATAGCAATCAATAGTTTACGGAATGTTTCACTCTGCAAACTATTTGAACGATAATCGTAGATATCTTTTATCTTTGTCAAACCATCTACTATAAAGGCAACCTTATCATTAAATATATTTTTGATATCTTCTATCGTGTAGTCGGTATCTTCTACAACGTCGTGCAGGAGTGCACAAACTATGGCAGTAGGTCCTAAACCCAAATCCTCTCCTGCTATACGAGCGACTTCCAAAGGGTGATAAATGTACGGCTCTCCGCTTTTTCGTCTTGCTCCTTGGTGAGCATTAACGGCTACAGTGAAAGCCTTTCTAATCATTAACAAATCTTCTTTGGACGCTGTGTCCCAAACTATTCGCATTACTTTACGATAGCGAGATAAGATACCTATTTTTTCTGCTTGTTCGTCTACAATATACATAATAT
>CAVAII010000138.1:7243-11898 GCA_963588535.1 Erysipelotrichaceae bacterium
ATAATATTCAGTCTTTAAAGTATGGCATAATTATGAAAAAATATCGTCTGCAAAGGTAATGTATTTTTTGTTTATAATGATTGCAAAAACAATATTATTTCTTTGCTTAATGCTTAAAACCAAGAAAACAACCTTACTTTATAAGAGTATTTATATAGAAAACAAGGTATTCTTAAATAGTGTGATTTTCATAATATTACCTCTTAGGAAAATAAAATCAAATATTATCAAAATAAAATCAAATAATATTTGAATAAAGTTAGATATTATTCTGATAAAATCAAATATTATTTGGATAATATCAGAAGTTATTTTGGTGCTAATAGAAGTTATCTAAGGGATTTGGTATAGGATTTGATAAGAATTAGAATAAAAAGGAAAATTTTTCCATAAAATAGAAAAAAGTTTTTAACATAGAATAGGATAATATTATTCAAAAATTGTATAATTTTGCAGTTTGTTTTTTAAGAGCGTATAAATATCGTTTTTGATTGTTTTTTTGATGAAAATAAGTAAGTTTAATAAAATATTCGCACTATTTGTTGTCCTATTATGTGGGGAGGTTTTTGCACAAAATACCATTGTTACAGGTACTATAAGGGATGGTAAAACAGGTAATGTAATGCCTTTTGTAAATGTTACTACCAATACTAATTCGTCTGTTTTTATTGGTACGATAACGGACGAGAATGGTAAATTCTCGCTAAAAGCCGCCCAAAACTTCGATACTATTATCTTTCAGTTCATAGGTTATAAGACTGTAATGAAGCCTGTTAAGCCTCATACTACACAGAATATTACTATTGAGATGATGCCCGAAGCGGTTATGTTAGACGAGACCGTTATTGTTGCCAAAAAAGAGAAATATCATAGAAAGAACAACCCTGCGGTTACACTTATTGAGAACGTTCAGGCACATAAGAAAGAAAATAACATAACGGCTCAGGATTTCTACCAATACCGCAAACACGAGAAAACAGAAATTTCGCTTCTTAACGTCAATGATTCACTGCGTTACAAGAAAGGTTTTCGTAAATTAGGTTTTTTGTTCGATAATATTCAACAATCAGAACTTTCGGACAAGAAATATATGCCTGTTTACTTTATGGAGAAACTCTATGAGGAACATTATCGCA
The DNA here is from genome assembly GCA_963588535.1 of Erysipelotrichaceae bacterium. GTDB lineage: Bacteria > Bacteroidota > Bacteroidia > Bacteroidales > P3 > Scybalousia_A. The sequence goes on from CAVAII010000138.1 coordinate 8,380, forward strand.
AGAAACCTTCTTGTGCAAAGACTATGTTGTTAGGACAGAAGGACGTAACTATAAGTAAATTTATTGAGACCCAAACTATTGATTTTATGTTGCAAGATGTTTTTGGTGACGTTAATCTTTATGATAATAGCATACGTATTCTAAGTAATGACTTGGTATCTCCTTTGGCTCCTTTCGCTACACGTTTCTATCAATTCTTTCTTACAGACACTGTTTTTCACAAAGGTGATAGTTGTATCGTTCTTGCTTTCAATCCTGCTAATATGCGAGATATAGGATTTAGTGGAAAACTTTGGGTAACGAAAGATTCTTCCTACGCTGTAAAGAAAATTCATTTGGATTTCCCTAAAAAGACGAGCGTTAACTTTGTTGATAATTTGTCTATTAGTCAAGAATACACCAAGATAGATAATCAATTGTGTCTTACCGAAAATCTTGTCCTTATGGAAGGTAATGTTTTTGGTGCAATGGTACATGGTAAGAAGCAGACCTTTTATTCTAATTACCAATTCGGCATAGACAAAGGCGATAAGTTCTATAATAATAATGATGTTACACAGCGTGTTGAGGGTTATAACAAGTGGTCGAGTTCTTGGTGGGAAGAGAATCGTATATCCCCTCTTACGCAAAGCGAGAATAATCTATATGAGATACCTACGCAACTAAATTCTATTACTGCTTATAAAATCCTAATGAATACCTTAATGGCGTTTGTTTCTGGTTATGTTGATGTAGGCAAATTCGATTATGGTCCAATAGAGAACACACTTTCGTGGAATAATGTTGAAGGTATAAGACTAAGAGTCGGTGGTAAGACAAATATGAAGTTTAATAAGCATATTTTCTTGAATGGTTTTGTTGCCTACGGTACAAAAGACAAGACTATTAAGTATAATGCCGAGGTTATGTACAACTTTGCCGACAAACTCTATCATCAATGGGAGTTTCCTGTTAATCTACTTACTCTTGGAATAGAGAAAAATACCGAAATTCCTGGACAAAGTCTGCTTATGGGTACTTATGATAGATTTTTCTTATCGTTCAATCGTGGCGATATAGACCTTATGACGCTTAACAAAAGATATTATGCAGAGTATTGGTATGAAACAATGTCGCAGTTGTCTACTAAGTTTAGAATAGAGCATAAAGAGATAATTCCTTTGTCTAATCTTGAGAATACTTTTCATTCTATAACAAAGGATAACGAAGGTAATTATCTTACTTCGTTTGATAAGCACAATCCTTTAACGACTACTACTTTTAATATAGAGTTACGTTATGCTAAGAACGAACAATTCTATCAAAGTCAGAAATATAGAATGACTATGAACTCTACTGCTCCTATCTACAAATTAGAATATACGTATGGTGCTAATTTGTTTGGTGCCGATTATGAGTTTCATAAAGTTAAAGCCGAGATTCAAAAGCGTTGGTTCTTGTTATCCTTTGGCTTTGCTGACGTATCAATACAGGGAGGTAAGATATTCGGAAAAATTGCTTACCCATTGGCTTTCGTACATCAAGCAAACCAGAATTATGCTTATCAAGATGAGTCATTCAACTTAATGAATTATTTCGAGTTTGTTAGTGATTATTATGTTCAAGGCATACTTAATTATAATTTCAACGGATTTATCTTCAACCGTATTCCATTAATCAAATCTTTGAAGTTAAGAGAAGTTTTTGCTGTTAAAGCAATTTGGGGTGGATTAACTACAAGGAATACTCCTTCGGTTGATAATGATTTGATTGACTTTGTTCATAATGACGAAGGCAAATCTCGTACTTATCACTTGGAGGAAAAACCATATATTGAGGCAAATATAGGTATTGATAATATATTCAAAGTACTTAGATTGGACTATGTAAGACGTTTTACGTATTTAGATAACCCTAATGTAGCCAAATGGGGTATTCGTTTCCGTTTTCGTTTTACTTTTTAATGATTTACTAATAAATTTACTGAATATGAATTATGCAATAATAGCAGCAGGCGAAGGAAGTAGACTAAGAAAGGAAGGTTTTCAAAGTGTTAAGCCATTGGTTAAGGTTAATGGTGAATACTTAATAGAAAGACTTCTTAGAATATTCAAAGATAACAACGCAGATAGTATATCTATTATAATTAATGAACAAAGCGATGAACTAAAAGAATATCTTAAGAAAAATCATTCTAATACTAATATTAATTTAATAGTTAAGAGTACTCCTTCTTCCTTACATAGTTTTTGGAATATCATCAAAGAGACTAATATAGAGGAATGTTGCCTAACTACTGTCGATACTATTTTTAACGAAAACGAGTTTAAACGATATATTTCTTTTTTCCAAACTCATAAAGACATAGATGCCTTAATGGCTACCACTAAATATATAGACGATGAGAAACCTTTGTACGTTCAGACCAGTACTGATAATGATATTATAGGTTTCTTGGACGCTAATATAAATAATAGTATAGATCAAGTCTCGGCTGGTGTGTATTGTTTAAGAAAAAAGGCAATTGAACAAGCAGATTATTGCGTTAGGAACGAAGTTTCTCGTATGCGAAACTATCAACGTTCGCTTTTGGAGGCAAATCTAAGGGTTAAAGCCTTTTGTTTTTCTAAGGTTATCGATATTGATCACATTGAGGATATACATAAGGCGGAGAGATTGTTGAATAATTTTTCTAAGAGAATACTTTGTATCAAACGTTTGGCAGAATATTCACCTAACTCGCAGAATAAAGACGAGAAAATAATCAATCGTATTGCCGAATTACTTACTTTGGAGGGTTTAGAGGTAAGAATGGTAGTAGAAAATGAGATAACATCCTCTTTTCCTATATATCCATTTGTTATTTCTATGGCAAGAAGTCCAAAGGTTATAGACATATTAGGAGAATGGCAAGAGAAAGGTAGCGTAGTTGTTAATTCATCTCTCGCTTGTTTGAATTGTTATAGAGAAAAACAGATTAATATTCTATTAGATAAAAAAATCCCTATCCCAAAGACTATCGTTGTTCCAACCAATGAGGAGATTAAAGAGAAGATTGATTTCATTAGCGGAAAATTGTTTTGGATCAAAAGAGGAGATTTTCAAACTACCGAACCAATCGATGTTATTAAGGTAGATAGTATAGCAAAGGCTAACGAGGTTCTTAATAATTATCAATCAAGAGGTATACAAAAGGCATTGATTACCGAAAATATCGAGGGTGATATCATCAAATTTTATGGTGTTAGCAAGACTAATTTCTTCTATTACACCTACCCTACCTTGGATAAGTTCAATAATGCTATCAATACTGCAAAAGATAGAATCCAAATCAATGAAAAGCAATTTATCTCTACTTGTCAAAGGGCTGCCTTAGAACTTGATTTGGATATTTACGGCGGAGATGCTGCTATTGATACTAAGGGTAATTTCTATATAATAGATATGAATGATTTTCCTTCATTTTCTTCTTGTAGAGACGAAGCGGCAGAGAATATAGTTAAGTTATTAATGGGTGTAGTAGAAAAAGATTAGAATCTG
>CAVAII010000139.1:0-5142 GCA_963588535.1 Erysipelotrichaceae bacterium
AAGTAGGACAGCAATCAACTAATGCCGTAGTGCAGAGTTCTATTGTGATAATGATTTTTAATATCTTAGTAACCGAGTTATTTAACTAAAAAAGGTTTCATAATTAGACATTTGTATAACGATAGGAGAGATTAAATAATAGAGAAAAAGAAAGAAAAAAATAATATCAAAAGTTATTAGAATAAAGTTAGATATTATTTGGATAAAGTTAAATATTATTTCGATAAAGTTAGATATTATTTTGATATTATCGCAAGTTATTTAAAGAAGGTTAGAGAAAAGAAAAATATAATTAGTAAACAATCAATAAAAACAAAATAAGGTTATGATAAAGGTAGATCATGTTTCAAAATATTTTCAAGGCAGGAAAGTTTTGAAAGACATTACGACAGAATTTCTGCCTGGTAAATGTAATCTTATTATAGGCAAATCGGGAAGTGGTAAGACTGTCCTATTACGCAGTATAGCAGGTTTGTACACTCCTGAAGAGGGCTATATATCATACGATGATAGAATCCTTACAACTATGTCTAAGAAACAAAAAATAGATGTCCGCAAAGATATTGGTTTTATCTTTCAAGAGGGAGCGTTGTTCGATTCTATGACAGTAGAGGAAAATATTATGTTCCCTTTAAGAATGTTTGCTAATATGAAACGTAAGGAGAGAATTGAGAGAGTTAATTATTGTTTGGAAAGAGTTAACTTAAAAGGTATTAACAATATGTTCCCGTCTCAATTATCTGGTGGTATGCGTAAGCGAGTTGCTATCGCAAGGGCTATATCTGCACAACCTAAATACTTATTTTGTGACGAGCCTAACTCAGGTCTTGACCCTCAAACCTCTATTCTTATCGACAATCTAATACTTAACCTAACCAAAGAGTTTAATATGACAACTATTGTTAATACTCACGATATGAACTCGGTAATGGAGATAGGCGAGAATATTATTTATGTACATGAGGGGCGATTGCATTGGCAGGGAAACAAACATAACGTGCTGGAATCGGACAATAAAGAGTTGAATGATTTCGTTTTTTGTAGTGCATTAACAAAGAGAATTAAAGGACTGTAACAAAATTTGCAATTATGAAACAATTAACAGATTATAATAGACACTACTATTTATTAAGACTTACCAGAGTTTTGCAGGTTTTGGTTGCTGCTGCCATTATTGTATTGATTACTCCGACAAAATCTTCTTTCAAGTACGAATTTCAACAAGGGCAGTATTGGAAACACGAAACCCTTCAATCACCTTTTGATTTTGCTATCCAAAAGACAGATAAAGAGATAGAGGAAGAAAAGAAGGAAATAATAGCAACACAAACGCTTTATTTTGATTATAGCGACACGGCGAGCGAAAAGATGATTGAACAGACGAAAAAACAAATCATTTCGTACGCTAATAAAAACAATCTAACAGAGAAAGAAAAGAACAAACTTTCCGTAGTAACTACCTCAATCCTGAGTGAAATAATTAGTCACGGAGTAATTTCCGATTATGACAATGCAAAGAACCAAGATAAGAGTATTATAGTTATTCATAACAATTTAGCACAGGAACACGAGATAGGTGATTTCTATGGCATAAAGGATATAGAACAAGTAGTAAGTGATAATATCTTTCGTAGCAAAAGTCTAAACGAGAAAGAACAAAACGTAGTTGCCGATATATTAATAAAAACTATTACACCAAATGTTGTTTTCAATAGCGAGAAGACTGACGAGATACTTTCTTCTCAAATAGAGGATATTTCAAGAACTAAGGGTTTGATTCTAAAAAATCAAAAGATTATAGCACAGGGTGAGGTTATTACGCAGGAGAAATACCAAATTCTCCGTTCTTTAAAGAATGAGTACGAGGGAATTAATTCCAATAGAGGAGATAGAGAAAAGTATTTGGCATTAATAGGACAATACCTACTGATAATAATAGCCTTAGGAGCAATGGTATTGTTTATTTACAATACAGATAAAGAGATTTTCTTCAATAATAAAAAGATAATCCTAATCTTCTTTGTTATACTTATGATGGTAGGTATTACGATGGGGGTATTAATCTTTAATCAAGACTATTTATATATTGTGCCGCTGTGTCTTACACCTATTTTGGTAAGGACATTTTTCGATACGAAAGTGTCTTTGTATGTCTTTTTGGTAACGATAATTATAATAGGTTTTTCGGTTCCTAATAGTTTCGAATTTGTTTTCTATCAACTAATTGCAGGTATGATGGCAATATTGTCAGTAGAGCATTTGGAAAAGAGAGTAGAGTTTTTCAATACTGCTATAATTGTCTTTGCAACCTATTCTGTTATCTACTTAGCAATGACACTTATTCAAGGAAATAGTTTTAAGAATTTGGATATCTATCGTTTTATCTATTTCGCTGCTAATGCTATAATGATATTGTTTGCATTTCCGATAGTGTTTATTTTGGAAAAAATATTCTCCTTAGTCAGTGAGATGTCCTTAATGGAATATTCTAACACAGATTCTAAATTATTGAGAGAGTTATCAGTAAAGGCTCCAGGAACATTTCAACATTGTATTCAGGTTGCTAATATTGCCGAAGATTTAATACACGAGATTGGCGGTAATGCTTTGTTGGTTAGAGCAGGTAGTCTATATCACGATGTAGGCAAACTACTTACTCCGATGTATTTCGTAGAAAATCAAAATTCTGGACTAAATCCTCATGACGAATTAACTAACGAGGAGTCCGCACAAGTTATTATCTCACACGTAACTAACGGCATCAAACTGGCACATAGATACAAGATACCAGAGCCTATAATCGATTTCATACGTACTCATCATGGTACCTCAAAAACTAAGTTTTTCTACAACAAAGAACTTAACGAACACCCTAATTCTCATATAGATGAATCGTTATATACATATCCTGGACCAAAACCATTCTCTCGTGAGACGGCAGTACTAATGATGGTCGATAGTGTAGAGGCTGCCTCAAGGAGTCTAAAAGAGCATTCCGAGAAGTCTTTATCCAATTTGGTAGATGGTATAATAGACTCGCAGATACAAGATAATCAATTTTCTAACGCTAATATTACTTTCGAGGATGTAGAGAATATTAAACAATTCTTAAAGAAAAAACTACAAAGTATTTATCATGTTAGAATAGAGTATCCAGTTAATAACGTTAAGAAAGAAAAAAATTAGATTTCTATGCAAGCGATGATTTTTGCAGCAGGTCTGGGTACGAGATTAAGACCATTGACCAATACCAAACCTAAAGCCCTTGTAGAGATTAATGGTAAGACATTGTTGGAGAGAAATGTAGAGAAGATGTTGAGTTATGGCATAAAAAAGATTGTTGTAAATATTCATCATTTTCCTACTCTTATGATAGAGGCAATAGAAAAGATAGAGAAAAAATATGATTGTCAATTGATTATATCGGACGAAAGAGATCTATTACTTGATACTGGTGGGGGATTGTTAAAGGCTAAGAAATATTTTTTTGATGATAATTCTTTAACGAAAGAGAATCTCTCGACTACCTCTGAGGATGATTTGATACTTTTGCATAATGTTGATATATTGAGCGATATAGATTTTATGGAGATGAAAAAAGAGTTTCTAAATACTAATCCTATCGCTTTGTTAGCAGTAAAAAATCGGCAGACCAAACGATATTTTGTATTCAATGAAAGCAATATTCTCTCGGGTTGGACTAATATCGAGACAAATGAGAATATTATGACACGCAATTGCGAGAAAAAACAATTGTTTGCCTTTTCGGGTGTGCATTTGGTGAGAAGAAAAATTTTTGATCTAATAGAACAAAAAGGCGTCTTCTCAATAAAAGATACTTATTTGCAACTTTCTTGTAATCAAATCATAAAACCTTTTGTTCATGAAGGCAAATGGTTGGACGTTGGTCGAATAGAGGCAATAGAAAAAGCAGAAAAAATGTTTTAATTTGTGCATAAAAACAAATAGTTCAGAAAAATATTGTATATTTGCACATTAATATTAAAAGAATAACTGATACAATGAATAAGAAAGCATTATTTACTATATGTATCGCACTTCTTGTTGGGTTAAGTGCTGTTTCGCAGGATGTTGCGTATAGAACTACTGATTTTAATCTACAAGGCTATCCAAAGACTGTTAGATATATGAAATTTGTATCTGATTCGAGTCTAAAACAACAAAGAGTCTCTTATATAGAAGATTATCTCCTTACATTTAATGACCAAAGGCTTTTGACGGAGAGAGTAAATTTTATCTCAGGTAATAGAGATCGTACAACCAAGTATGAATATAATAACAAGCGTCAACTTGTTAGTCAGACAATTTCTGAAGCGGACGGCAGAATTGCTTCTCGTACGACTTATACATATAATACTATTGGACGTTTGTCAGAACTTGTAGAGACCTCATATCCAAATAGTAGAGGGGGTGCTAATCGTGTTGAGAGAAAAGAACAAAACACCTATAACACCAAAGGTTTGTTGGTCGAGAAATTAGTTACTTCCGAAAATACTTATAACAATAAACTAATAAAATATGTTTATGGTCCAGCAGATTCATTGATTTCTGTTACAACTACTTATACTAATAATTCTAATGTTGAGAAACTAACCATTAAGCGTGCATACAACAACTTGGCTATGGAAAAAGTTTGGTCAAGAAATGATAAGACGACACGTAGAGAGGTATATGATTATGACAACTCAGGTTTGATGATAACCAAAGAAGTCTATACGGGGAAAAACAAAAAACTTTTGACTTACACGTATGAATATGACGAACATTTTAACGTTACGAGTGAGATAGCAATAACTCCAAAGAACGTAAAATCAATAGAATATACCTACGAATACAAAAAAGATAAGATTTTCAACTGGACTAAACGCACGATGTACGATTCTTGGGCAGTCAAATACACAGAAGTTAGAAATATTGAGTACTTTGACAAGACGCATTTCTATGAAGATCAGAAAGATTATGACACAAAGAGAGTTTTGCGTGACGAGGTAGAAAAAACTACTAACAGAAGCCGAGAGTACAAAGACCAACCAGTCAATCAACACTAAAAAAACTGAAAATAGATAGTGCATTTATTCTATTAAGTGCAGATATTATTAAGATAATCTCTAATATTATTCG
>CAVAII010000140.1:0-11137 GCA_963588535.1 Erysipelotrichaceae bacterium
TTATTTTGATGATATTTTGACCTATGGACACAAGTTTGATAATTAGTTTTCTAAGGTTATTAATTTTGTCTACAAAGTCATTAATTTTATCAATTAACTCAATTTTTTAACATTTGAAAAATGTTCTATTTTCCCTATCCTCTATTTTTGAGTAAAGGGGACATCACCTCGAAATAGTCATTTTTTACCTTTGTAACTCTTTGATTGATAACGTCTCAATAAAGTGCCGTTTTATCAAAATAAATTGGCAGAATATTCTGATAAAGTGCCACTTTATTTGGATAATCTGGCAGAATATTTTAGCGTTTTCACTACCCCCCCTAAAATCCTTCCTCTCAAAAATGTTCTATTTTCCCTATCTGCCTTTTTAGTTTTTCACTTTAATATTCTTTCGTTTACTATTAGTAAAAAAGAAAAAGTAGCGAGCAAAATTATCTGCCGCTACTTTTTAACATATTATGACAAAGTCAATGAAAAGTCTGATTAATTCTTTACTGCAATTGCCTCTATCTCAACCAAAACACCCTTTGGCAATTTAACAACTGCGAAGGCTGCTCTTGCAGGGAAAGGTTCTTTGAAGTATTGTGCATAGACTTCGTTCATTGCTGCGAAATCGTCCATAGAGTTAAGCAAACAAGTAGTCTTAACTACATCGCCGAAAGTAAAACCAGCCTCTTTAAGGATAGCACCAACATTCTCTAAGGCTTGTTTTGTTTGTGCTGTTATACCCTCAGGAGTCTCTCCGTTAGCAGGGTTAACTGGTATCTGACCAGATATAAACAACATTCCGTTACTTGCTTTGATTGCTTGTGAATAAGGACCTATTGCAGCAGGTGCGTTATTTGTGTGAACTTGTGTATTCATTTCTTTTTTAGTTTTTTATTTATTGATGATTAATTTTATTGTCTTTACTTGATTATCACTCATTATCTTGATAATGTAAGTACCCATTGGTTGATTCTCTAAATCTATGGTCTTGTTAGTTAGATCTACATTATTCATAGAATAAACTACTTGACCTAATTCATTAACTATGCTGATATTCTCGGCGTTAGTTATATTAGATACGATAGTAAATCTACCCTTTGTAGGGTTTGGCATTATCTGAATAGAGGAGTTGTCCGTAACGTCCTCGATAGAAGAAGGATCTACGATAGTTATTTTCTTAACAGCCGTTAATGCAGGTTCGCATACACCAGCCTGAACTTTTACTTGGAAGTATTTTACACCGGCTTCATCGAAAGTTGTCTTATAAACTGCAAGACCTGCGTTGCCGATAGATATCATATCGTTCTCGCTATCTCCCATGTACCAATCAATAATAGATCCTGAGTAATTGCTTAAGGTTAGTTTGACCTCATCGCCAATGTCGTATTTAGATTTAGAAGAAGACAAAGTACCTACTTTGGTTTTTGAAACCTCAATAGTAATCTCGTTACTGATATTCTCATATATACCAACAGAATAAGCAATACGACGATAAGAAGTAGTAGAGGTTAGAGCAGAAGGTTGATAATTCTTCTCATTATTAGTACCTTCGGCATTAGACCAAGAAGAATAACCGCTCTTTTGTTGCCATAGATAAGTAAATTCACCAAAACCACCTTCAGCCTCAGAACCTGTCAATTCTTCTGGTGTAGAACCAGAGCAGATTTGTTGAGAACTTGCTATAATATTATTAGTTATAGAAGGGTAAAGAGTTTGGAAATTCTTAGTTGCATTATCGTAATAAGTACCATAACTATTTGTTAGGAAAGCACGATAATAACAAGTAGTACCTTGTGCTAAACCTTCCAAACTTACGCTATATGCACCGATAGTATCACCCTCGACTAAGACTTTGAAACAATCTGCAGAGTCAATAGATGGTAATACGCTACTATTATTAACGATATATACAAATCCTTTCTCAATAAAATCGCCTTGTCCTAAGGATTCTACCGATCCGTTAAGAGTTGCAGAAGTTGAGTCTACATTTGTTGCCTCTTTTGTAAGTACATAACCAAGACCAGAAGACGTTTTGGCATGAGCAATATTACCAAAATACATATTACCGCTATTGTCAGTTACAAAGGCTTTGAAATAATATGTAGTACTATTAGTAAGACCAGTAATAGTTGCGTTGATATTAATAGAATCTGTTAGGTCAGAATCCATAACTACGTTAGTAGTAACGTAAGGGCAATCCTCGTCCAAAGAATAAACGAAACCTTTGCTTGCAATAGGGGTGTTATCGTTTTTGTAGATAAGTTTACCGCTAACAGTTAAGGAAGAGGCTTTCTTTTGTGTAGTGCTACTTGTCTGAACGATAGGAGTAGAAGGATTATATGAGAAAGTCATAACAGAATCGTTAAGATAACCAATATTTGTTATGTTAACAGAATCAACAGTACCACCTTTAACCAAAGTAGGACTTAGGAAATATGTAATATTCTTAGTTCCAGGGAAAGCAGCAGCGGCTTTGGTAGTACTACTTAAGTTGCCGTCTGCAGGTTCTATAAACCAACCTCTATCATTAGGGTCAACATTGATTTTGTTAGAACCATAATTTACCCAAGAATTGATTTTGTTCATCTGACCATGATAAATCAAAAGACCTTCACCAGGAATATAAGCATCAAAACCTTGTTTCTTTCTGTGTTCTATCATAAGAAACTCCGTACCCGAAAGATAAACTTGATAAGCAGTGTCATTAGTACCAGTAATAGCAGGCAAACGCAAAGAATCCATTGTTCCACCAAGCATAATAACGGTATCAATCCAACCAACAAGGTTCTTTTGCATAGCAGACCATAAACAAGGAGAATTAGAGTTATTGTTATAAGATCCTTCGCACATAACGCTCCAAGAACCTACTGTAACACTTGTACCATTAGTCTCTTCGTAGTCTGTATCGTACTCATCAGGAAGACCTAAAGCGTGACCAAACTCATGACAGAATGTTCCGATAGTTTGATCTGGCTTTTCAGCAGAGCAAGTATAACGATTGATTTTTACACCATTGTAAAGAGTAGTCATTTGTGCTTCACTGGAATGAGGCCATATCTCATCCTCGTTACCAGTAGAAGACTCAGGAGTACCTGCATAGATAATAGCCACGTCATCTACGATACCATCGCCATCATTGTCGTATTGAGAGAAATTAACCTGTGAGGCAGCCTTTTGAATAGTGTGTTCAACAAAGGCTTTGGTGTTCTTATCCTTATATGTATAAGAAGTGCCGCCGTAAGATACTGTCTCGTGACCACCATAATACGCCATAGAGTTAGGAAGTGTAACAGGACCAACAACATCTATTTGCAAATCCAAATTACCATGGGAATTAGTGTAGAAATATTGATGAATAGATCCCGTACCATTATAATTGTCTTGCATACACATATTCTCGAAGACTGATTTATCGGTAGTAAAAGACAAATCTGAGAAATTAACCAAGATAACTAATAATTTGGTAGAACCACCATTAGCAGGGAAACGACCTTGTGAGTATTTTGTCTGCAATTTGGATGATAATAATTTGTCAAAGATTTGTTTTTGTGCAGTAGAATATCTAAGATTTTTCTCTACTGTTGTCAAAAACTTAGTATCTTGAATACTTCTTTGATTAGGGTTAGCGGCTAAGACATTAGATGCTACCATATAGCCCATGTTGTTTTTCATAGCATAGACCCAATTACCGTCTGTGTCTTTCAATAGAGTATAGCCGTCTTCGGTTACTGCCCAACTTAGTTTCTCATCACCTTTTAGATAGAAGGTTAGAGATTTGCCGTTAGACTGAGTAATAGTTATCGGCTTAGGATCGGCAGGTACTGCGTAAGTTATATTACTCAAAACAAGTACTGCCATTAGCATTAACGCTTTTAACAATGTTTTTTTCATCTTTATTATATCTTTTTATATTATTTTCGAAAACAATCCACACTATAACGAAATTTTTCTAACAAAATTATATCAAAACCTTCCACTAAGAGAAAATTTTGAAATTCTTGTTTTCTTTATTTTCTTTTTCTGTTATTGTCTTAGGACAAAATTGCACCTTTTTATAATAGTATTAGGAGTAGAGAAAATAGTTAGTGAAGTCGTTAAAATAGTTACTGAAGTTATCAAAATAGTTACTGAAGTTATCAAAATAGTTACTGAAGTTATTAAAATAGTTACTGAAGTTATCAAATTATTTACTGATTTTATCAAAATATTATTTGATATTATTTGAATAATATTAGACTTTATCAAAATATTATTTGATATTATTTTTATGGTTACTAAACACTATTATTTATTAAGTAACCTACTTATCAAAATGTAAGAAAAAGGTTAATCATTTTGGCTGCGTAAGCATCTAACACTACGACCAAAAGCACGGAAACCATATATAGTTACATTGGTAGTTATCTCGCCTTTGTTGAAATCAATTCCGCCCGACATACCTTTGCTTTTTACATCGCCAGCCCAATAGAATCCTCGCATACCTTGATATTGGAAGTTGCCAGTATAAGCACTTCTTAAGCCAGCACAAGGCAAAGTCAAGGTACCATCACCAAAGGAAATATAATAAGAACCAGTCGAGGTAGGTTTTATCTCATATCCTAAGTTTGCAACGGCTTTCCATTCCCTCTCTGTTGGCAAACGGTAGCCGCAAGGGCAAGGATTGTTGGTCTGATCCTTATCACTCCAAAGATTATCGTTAGGGTAGACTATCCAATCATTAGCACGAGAAGAATCTACTATGAAATCATGTCCTGCTTTGGTGAAGTTAGGTGATATAGTGTTAGTTGTGTCGGATATTCTCTTCTCATGGCCGTCAGTTTTTCTACCCCACTGATACAAATCTCCCCAACTATCAGACGAAGATACGTCATTACTTAAAGCACCAAGGTTACGATCCAAAAATATCAACACACCTTCCGAAGTTTGTATAGGGGCAAGTTCATAATATACGAATTTGCCGTTCTCGGTTATGATAGGCTTAGAAAAACCTGCGTCATATTGAGCGTAAGTGCTAACTGCGATAAGCATAGATGAAAGGATAAACGAAAAAAATCTCATTGAACAAATCTCCTTTTTCATATATTAATTTAATTGTTTGAATTGTTTTATCTTAAAATTGTTTTTTGCTGTCAGAACAAAGCCAAGACCAAAAGATAATCCCTTAGTCTCTGTTTCGATAGAGTTGTTATCGTCTAATTTGTAGAAAAACTCGCTAACAATGGACAAGTCATATAGTTGTTTAGAGTTAGTATTGTTTCTATTTAAGTTAATAGAGTAGTCGAAAGCGAAATAAATCATTTGATTATGCGGATAAGTAATATTTCTATCCCTTTGAGCAAGATTAGAAAAGAAGTTAGTGCCGTAGAAGGTTATCATGTTTTTGCTATCATAATAACCAAGAGTAGTATTTATCTTCTTGTTTTGGAATTGTATGTAAGGGAAGAAAGCATAACCGTTGTCAAGTGGAAGAGTAGAGTTTTTCATATCCTTAGAAAACAAATAGTCGAAGTGAAATGATAGAGTGTTGCCTACTTTGAATAGATTATTAATAGCAAAACTAACACCCACATTACCATTAGCCCAATGGTCTAAGACAGAGGTAGAAATAGTGTCCAGTTCTCCGCCATTATGATGCCAAATAAAAGAATAATCAAGGGATAATAAATACTTATTCAAAGGATTAGTGTTTATCTTGCCTGCAGTACCGAAATCAAAACTTTCTCTATCGATATCGTTAAAGAAATTGAAGTTCTGCCAATTAATCCAAGCATCATTAGTCCAATATTTGCTCTTATAGATTAGTTGCAAACCTTCTTCGCCGTCAGAAGAATAAACAAGTTCTCTATTATATAAAGGTACGGGAAGGAAATGTGAGTAAGTAGTTAGAAGGTTACCGATAATAAAATGGAGATTATTGTTTATCTGATAGTTGAATCTAAAGAAAGGTTTCCAATGTAATTGTTTCTGCGTATTAATATCGGTATAATAAGGAACAGATATGAAATCCTCTTGACCATATTCGTTCGCACCCCAGTACCTTAACATACTAACTCCAACACTAATAGAGAAATTGTCGTAAGGTTGGTATTCGAGGTTAGGAGTAAGGCGAACACCTCCGAGAGTATAGCCGTAAGCGATTTTTCTTTTGTATTCGTTGTTCTTAAAGAAAGCATTTGTTGGGACGTTAATAGATAAGGTATTGCTATAATCTTCTCTAATGTACTCTTCTTGTGCATTTAACGAGAGAAAGACAATAGACAACAAAATAAATATTAACGTTACTCTCCTCATTTGGTTATTCTCAAAAAAGAGAAGTCCGACTAATCGGACTTCTGTGGTTATGGTCTATCGATATAAATTACTTAACTAAATCCTCATTATATTTGGTTAGACTATCTAAGGCATTAGTTCTAACATTAATGTAATCAGTTATACCCAATGCGTTAAACTCTTCTTTTAGTGCGTCCTCAGGGTTACCTGCTACGATAATATGTTTTACTTTTCCCTTCAAAATTGGCAAAGCACCCTTAACAAATTCAGGATATTCCTCATCGGAAGAACAAAGTACAAGTATATCAGGATTTTCTTTTAAGGCATCCTTACAACCTTGCTCAATATCGTCAGTAGGTTTGGAAACGATATCATAACCTACCACACCAAAGAAATTAGTAGAGAAGCCCGAACGAGCATTTCTCATAGCCAAATTACCATATAACAAATTGAATACTTTTGGTTTGCGTTCGCTGTTGATAACACTGATTCTAAGTTTCTCAAATGGCTCTGCAGCACGTTTGCAACTTAGAGTATCGAACTCTTTTGCCTCCTCTCTATGACAACAACAGCAACATTTCTTTTCTATGCTAACTTCTTTCTCCGTAATATTAGGATACTGATTAGTTCCTACGATAACAGTCTTACGTTTTGCAACATCTTTGGCTTTTTGTGCCTCAATATCCGAAACAGATGTTTGAGGGAAGTTTTCTCTTATGGCTTTCTCCATTCCACCTCTCTTTTCTACTTCCTTAAACCACTCCCAAGCCTTTTGAGCAATATTATTAGTAAGTGTCTCAATGTAATAAGAACCAGCAGATGGGTCAACAATCTTATCCAAATAAGACTCCTCTTTCAAAAGTATTTGTTGATTAACGGCAATACGCTTAGAAAAGTCATCACTTTGCTTAAAGGCTACATCAAATGGCATAACAGCCACAGAATCTGCACCTCCAACAACAGCACTCATAGTCTCGGTAGTCGTTCTTAGCATATTAACGTATGCATCAAAGACAGTCTTGTTATATTTTGTATCAGTACAGTGGATAAATATTTTTGCTGCTCTGTCGTCTTTTGAATATTCGTTAGCAATATTGGACCATAGCAATCTGGCTGCACGTATCTTGGCAATCTCCATAAAGTATGTGCTACCAGTTGCGAAACTTAGCATCATTCTCTCCACACAATCTTCTGCTGATATGCCTCTTTCGGTCATGTTGTATAGATATTCGTTAGCCATTGCAAGAGAAAAACCTAACTCTTGCGAAATATTGCTACCCGAATCTGAGAAAATATTGCCGTTAATGGTAATAGTCTTAAACAAAGGTAAGTTCTCCTTTGCGTATTTCATAATTTCGGCAGCTTCTTGCATATTTCCTTCGAAACTACCACGGAAATGTCCATGTTTAAGAGCAAAGAAATAAGCATCAAGATTGATACTACCTCTGATTTTGGTAGTATTATATTTTTTATCCTTGCAATAATCAACAAATAATTGCAAAAGAGTAAGATAATCACAAGATTTAAGGAAATTAATCCTTATATATTCTGGATAAACACCCTCTAAAAGCAAGGCTAAATCCTCTTTAGAGGTAACGTTTTTGGTATTCAAACCAATAGAATTAACTCCTCTGTTTAGAAACTCCAAGGCAATCGTATTTTGTGCCTTAATATCGTCTGTATCAATATCCATACGAATCTCCCAATCGTTATCCTTGTCGTGATGTCCACGAACGAAAGGTTTTTCATTAGGATTATTCTCCAAGTATTCCAATCCCTTCAAATCAGAAGCACGATAATACGGTTTAACATCAAATCCCTCAATGGTTTTCCAAACTAATTTTTTGTTATAATCAGCACCTTTTAGGTCTTTTTCTATTGCTGCTTCCCATTGTTCAGTAGTAACTTCTGGAAACTCTGTAAATAATTTATCGTATGCCATATCAAAAAAGTGTTTTTATCATTTCAATTTGCAAATCTAATAAAAAAAATTGACATCTAAAGCAATAAACGCAATATTTCCTCAAAAAAAGACAGAATTTTTTGATTTTACTCTCTTTATTCCTTATTATAATAAGACTGTTTGTAGTTGAATATCAATATTGTTTTCTCTTTTTTTGATGTCTTCTCGAAAGAAAGAAATAAAATCAAATATTATGAGAATAAAGTTAGATATTATTCTGATGAAATCAAATATTATTTCGATAAGATTAGATAAAAAAACGAGGAGGGGTAAGAAAAAATCTCTATAAATAATAATGTATAGGAAGAAAAGTGTAAATGTAAGTGTAAAACCAGACTAAATGACTAATTTTGTAGTTATAAAGTAGGGGAGGAGAGAAAAAAACGGCGTTTTTTTATATCAATTAATAAAAATTTCATAACTTTGCAAACTATAATGAAACAACAGACAATAGAAAATATAGTTGAAATAGAGGGAAGAGGCTTACATACGGGTAAACAAAGCAAAGTAAGACTCGTACCCGAAGAATCTAACAAAGGTATCTATTTTGTTCGTACTGATATAGATACCAATCCTATAATTAGAGCAATAGCAGAGAATGTAACCGACACTTCAAGGGGTACAACCATTAGTGAAAACTCTTATTCTGTCTCTACAATTGAGCATTTAATGGCAACGTTGATGGCAAATGAGATTGATAATCTGCGAATTGAGGTTAGTTGTGAGGAATTGCCGATTTTGGACGGAAGTGGAAAGTATTGGTTAGAACTATTGCAAAAGAGCAAAATAAAACAATTAGACGCAGACAAACAATATTTCGTTATAAAACAGCCTTATCACTATGTATCTGAGGACAAAATGGTAGAATTTTGGGCAATGCCGAGCGAGAAGTTCTCTGTTAGTTGCACAATAGATTTTTGTTCGGATTTGATAGGCACACAAATGGCTAAACTGCAAGATAAAGAGGAGTTTAACCAAGAGTTTGCGAAATGCCGTACATTTGTTTTCTTATCCGAAGTATCGGCTCTAATGGACAGAAATCTAATTAAGGGAGGAGATTTGGATAATGCGATAGTCTTTGCAGATAAAGTGTTGGATGATAAGACAATTGAGAAGTTAGCCGCATTCTATGGCAGAGATTTTTCGAATATAAAAGTAGAAAAAGGCATACTTAACACCATAAAACTACAATATAGTAACGAGTGTGCAAGGCATAAGTTATTGGACTTTATGGGTGATATAGCCTTAGCAGGAATTAATATTAAGGGTGAGTTTATTATCCTTAGACCAGGACATAAATCGAATACAGAATTAGCAAAACAATTAAAGCGTATGAACAAAGATAATAATATACCAGTTTACGATCCTAATAAGGAGCCAGTTTTTGATACCTTAGCAATAAGACAACGTTTGCCACATCGTTTTCCGATGCTTTTGATAGATAAGATTATTGAGGTAGGAGAGGATTATATTGTTGGATTGAAGAATGTTACAATCAACGAAGACTTCTTTAACGGACATTTCCCAGAAGAACCAATTATGCCAGGCGTTCTAATCGTAGAGGCTTTGGGTCAAACAGGTGGAATGTTAGTTTTGAAAGATGCCAAAGAAGGTGAGCAATACAATACTTACTTTATGAAGTTTGGTGAGGTAAAATTCCGTCATAAAGTCGTACCTGGAGATACCTTGTTATTAAAACTACAACAAGAAGGCGAGATAAAGAAAGGTATCATTCAGATGAAAGGCACAGCGTACGTAGGTAATAGAGTGTGCGTTGAGGCTAAATTGATGGCTATGGTAACTAAAAAGTAGAGAATTATGGAGATGTATTTCTTGGATCCTAATGCTAAATTAGGAAAAAACGTTCGTATAGAGCCATACGCAGTAATATACGACGATGTTGTTATAGGCGACAATTGCTATATAGGTGCAGGAGCGGTAATATTTCCAGGTGCAAGAATAGGTAATAATTGTAGAATATTTCCTCACGCATCTATCGCCGCTATACCACAAGACCTGAAATTTGATAACGAATATACTACCGCCGAAATAGGTGATAACAACACAATTAGAGAGTTTGTAACCATTAATCGTGGTACTGCCGCAAGTGGAAAGACTGTTGTTGGAGACAATAATCTTATTATGGCGTACGCACATATTGCTCACGATTGTGTAGTAGGTAGTAATTGTGTATTGGCTAATAATACTACTTTGGCAGGACATGTTGAGATAGGAGACTACGCTATTACGGGTGGTTTTACGGCTGCTCACCAATTTGTTCACATAGGTCAGCACGTAATTACAGCAGGTGGTACGATGCTATTCAAAGATGCACCACCATACGTAAAAGTTGGCAAACAACCATCTTCTTATTGTGGTATCAACTCGGTAGGATTGCACAGAAGAGGTTTTCCACAAGATGATATCAACGAGATTCAAGATATTTATAGAGTTGTTTTCCAAAGTGGATTGACTTATTCACGTGCCTTGGAGGAGATTAAATCCAGAAAACAAAACAAATACACTAATATTATTGCTACCTTTATGGAAAGAGCCGACAGAGGTTTGATTAAAGGTTACAATTAGTATATTGTAAGAAAGAAGTATTTTACTTAAGAAAAGTATTTTTGTAATAAAGTTAGTTCTATAAAAAACACATAGAACGATAAACAGAAAGGAATAGAAAATGAATATATTACTTTTAGGAAGTGGAGGTAGAGAGTCCGCCTTAGCAAGAGTAATCGCAAAGAGTAGTCTTACTAATAAATTATTTATTGCACCTGGCAACCCTGGTATGAAACAGTGGGGCGAGTGTGTAAAGATAGATGGTTTTGAGAATATTGGTAAGTTCTGCGTAGAAAACAAAATAGAGATAGTAGTTATAGGACCTGAGGCTTTGTTAGTTGAGGGTATTAA
>CAVAII010000141.1:0-17668 GCA_963588535.1 Erysipelotrichaceae bacterium
TTCGCCACAGTTTGATCCCTTATTCCATATAATATATAGGGTGCGAGAAGGAGAAGGAAAAGGAAACGAAGGTTAATCGGAAAAATAATAGTATCTTTGCAAAGTAATTAAAGCAATAAAGTTAATGAATATAATAAAGAAATGGTATAGAAACGCTCGGCCGATGTCTTTGCCACAAAGTATATTACCTGCTTTGTTGGCTGTGGTTATGGCAATGAACTTTGGAGAGGGGTTTAGCATAATAATGGCTGTTTTGTCGGTTGTGGCAGTGGGGATTGTGCATTTGGCGATGAATCTAGCGGATGATTATTTCGATTATTTGGAGCATACAAAACAAAAGGCAGAGACTCAAAAACAGACGTTAGAGGTTAGAAAAGATAAGTATCCATACCTATTAGATGGGAGCGAGACGAAAGAAAGTCTGCGTAAGGCTATAATAATTATGTTTTCTATGGCGGCTGTGTTGGGCGGAATTATATTTGTGTATCGGGATTTGGATATTCGTTTGGTATGGGTGGCAATAGCGGTCTTGGTTATTGGAGTTTCTTACTCGGCTCGTCCATTGCAACTGGGGTATAGAGGTTTAGGAGAGTTGGTAATAGGACTTTTGTTTGGACCTTTATCGATGATTGGAGTGTATATAGCAAGTTGCGGAGGCTTTAAGATGGATATACTTTTGATTTCATTGCCTGTGGGAATGCTTGTAACGAATATCGTCTATATTCATTCGCAAATAGACTACAAAACAGATGAAAAGGCAAACAAAATGACTTGGGCAAGAGTCTTAGGAAAAGATAGTTATAACCTAATCTTTTCTTATTTCTTGCTTATTATACCATACGTTTGTATAATTATTGGGATAATATTTTTTGATATGCGATGGGATTATCTATTTGTGCTATTGACGTTGCCTACAAGTATTTGGCTATTAGGGTCGCTAAACAAATGGTACCGAGGAGAGAAAATACAGTTAGATAAGTATCCAAAATATTTCGGACCTATGCCGCCGTTGGAACAGATGCGAGAGTTTGGAATAGAATGGGTACGATGGCCGATAGCAAGGAATATTTGTTCGTTGTATTGTGTGATAGCAATGGTAGTAAATATTATAAACAGAATAATTTATTAGCAGATGAAAATTTCGCAAGTGATATATTTAATCAAATGGTTCTTAGGGGCGAAGTTCTTTGGTAAGAAGACGCCCTTACAGAGTGTTATATTTGTTTCGGATAAATGCAATCTAAGGTGTAAGCATTGCAGTGTGTACAACAATGAACCGATAACAAAGAGTTTTGAACAACTAAAAGAGGAGATGCGGTATTGTTATTCTCTCGGGTCGAGGTTTATAGATTTCGAAGGTGGCGAGACTACTCTTTGGCAAGATAAGGACAAGGACATAAATAGCCTTATAGAGTGTGCAAAACAGATGGGTTTCTATTCTTGTACGATTACGACCAACGCTCAAAAGGATTTCGAAAACTCTAAGGCAGATAATATTTGGGTCTCATTAGATGGCGTTGGCGAAGTACACGAGAAGGTAAGAGGCGTAGGGACTTTCGAAAGGTTAGAAAAGAATATCCAAAACAGCCATCATAAGAACGTATCGGTTAATATGGCTATCAATACTTTGAATGCAGAGGACGTGGAGAACGTTATAGAGTATGTTCGCAAGTCGCCTTATATCAAAAGCATATCGCTTAATTTCCATACGCCGTTTCCAAAGACGGAGTATTTGACAATAGACAAAGAAAGAAAGATTGAGATCCTAAAAAAGATTATCTCTTATAAGCAAAAGAACTACCCTATTATGAACTCAATGGCAGGTTTGAAGACGATGCTTAGGTTCTATGAGGGAAAGATCTCGGCAGAGAAGTTCGCTTCTTGCTGTTGGGTAACTAATTTTGTTTTTACCGATGGCACCAAACTACCACAATGTGCAGGCAAAGAGTACGATGCTTGCAAGGAATGCGGTTTTGGTATGGGTAGTGAGATGTTGAGTTTGTTTTCTTTTTCGCCTTCCACTATTTTGGCAGGAATGAAATTAAGATTATAACCTACATATCAAAATCAATAGCGAAATCGAGGGTTAGACTTTGCTAATACATAAAATTTTCATAACTTTGCAAACTGATATTTAATAGCAAATAAGGAGTAAGATTATGACGGATTTACTTGAGAAGTTGGAAGCAATAAACAATAAATATCTCCAATTACAAGAAAAAATAAATGATCCCCAAATAGTTAATGACATGAAAAATTATGTCAAACTAAATAAGGAGTACAAAGACTTAGAGCCTGTTATCGAGGCTTATAAAGAATACAAAGATATACTTTCCAACATAGAAAACGCCAAAGAGGTTATCGAAACCGAGAAAGATGAGGAGTTTCGTGATATGGCGAAAGTAGAACTTGTGGAATTACAAGAAAAACAACTCAAATTAGAGGACGATATTCGTCTGTTACTAATCCCAGCAGACCCTCAGGATAGCAAGAATGCTATTTTCGAGATACGAGCAGGTACAGGCGGAGACGAGGCAAGTATATTTGCAGGAGATTTGTATCGTATGTATACCAAATATTTCGAGAAACGTGGTTGGAAATCGGAGATTGTCGATTTTACTCCAGGTACCTCAGGCGGATACAAAGAAATAGTAATGAATGTTAGTGGTAAGGACGGCGTATATGGACAAATGAAATACGAATCTGGCGTTCACCGTGTGCAGCGTGTACCACAGACCGAGACACAAGGTAGAGTACATACCTCGGCAGCAAGTGTTGTTGTCTTGCCAGAGGCAGAGGAGTTTGACGTTGACCTTAAGATGAGCGATGTTCGTAAAGATATTTTCTGTGCTAGTGGTCCTGGTGGTCAATCTGTTAATACTACTTATTCGGCAATACGTCTAACGCACATTCCAACAGGTATTGTCGTATCTTGTCAAGATCAGAAATCACAGGTTAAGAACTTGGAAAAAGCCCTAACAGTATTGCGTACAAGACTATTCGAAAGAGAATACGCCAAATACTTAGAGGGTATAGCATCTAAGCGAAAGACTATGGTATCTACGGGAGATAGAAGTGCTAAGATACGTACTTATAACTATCCTCAAAGTAGAATTACCGACCATCGTATCAACTGGACTATGTACAACTTACCTTCTTTTATGGACGGCGATATTCAAGCCCTTTTGGACGCATTGCAAGTAGCCGAGAACGCAGAAAGACTAAAAGAATCCATAGAATAATAGTTTAGAAGTTAAAAGAAAAAATATTTGGGTGTTGTTTTCGTTTATAAGTGTATGAAAAGGATAAAATTTATATTGTTATTATTGTGTTTTTGTCTTGTTCCGCTTATATCTTTTGAGCAGACGCCAACCAGTGTTCCGGTCGGACAATGGAGAGATCACTTATCTTCTTATTTTACTCACGCAGTATTCAAAGTAGATAACAGAATCTTGGTAGCAGGTATGTCTTCTTTGTTCTATTTCGACCCTAAGACCGAACAGATGGAGAAACTAAACAAAGTAAATGGCTTGTCGGACGTAGGTGTTGAGGTTGTATCGTACGATAATAAGACAAACTCTGTTGTAATAACGTATGATAACTCAAATATTGATATACTCCAAAACGGAGATGTATATAATATCTCGGATATCAAAGATCGTATCATAGAGGGTAGCAAGGATATTAACGATATATTCTTTGCTGACAACAAGGCTTATCTTGCTTGCGGATTCGGTATAGTTGTCTTGGATTTGCAACGCCATGAGATCTACGACACTTGGTATCTTGGCGAGAACTCTACGGCTATTAATATTACTTGTGTTTATATCGATGACACATGTATCTATGCTGGTACCGAAGATGGTATCTTGTACGCCGATAAGAATAGCAAGACTTTGGCAACTGCTCAGAGTTGGAAAACAAAATATATCGGGCAGGCAACAGACAAAGAAATCACTGATATTATTGCTTATACCGACAATTCTATCCTTATACAAGTCAAGGTAAACAATTCTACTAACTCACATTTGCTTAAATATAACGGCGTTAAGATAGATACCCTTAAATCTAACGAATATATTGTTAAGGTAAAGAAATACGGCGATTTGGTAGGTATAATCAACTATCAAGCCTTTACGGTTTGCGATACCAACATGAATCAATTGTACTACTACGATGATGTATGGAATCCATTGCCTACGGTTAAGGCTGACTTTATGGACTTTTATATCGACACGGATACTATTTGGCTTGCACACCATAATGAAGGCTTAGTCGTTATACCTAATTTCAAAAGCGGTGGCACAGGAGATAGCAAAAACTACTACCCAACTGGTCCGCTAACTAATGATGTCTACTCGTTTACTTTCGATGACGATGGTATGCTATACGTTGCTCGTGGCGGAATTGATCAAATGCACGCCAACAAGTATCGTACTGCCGATGTATATACCTATAATGGTTATTATTGGACTTTCCTTGATTACGGCAGTTATAATAACTACCCCGACCAAATATTAGACGTCTTACAGATTGCAATAGATCCTAAGGACAAAACGCATCTTGTGGCAGCATCTTGGTGGAATGGACTTTTGGATATAAAGAATAACACCCTAACTAATATATTCGACTCCACTAATACTAATAACTTGCTTCAATCTCAGGGTTATAGTTATCGTATTGCAGGTGTTGGCTTCGACAGATCAGGTAATCTTTTTGCAGCAGCATCGTTGGTTCCATACGGTTTGGTTTATAGGACTTTTAATAATGAATGGGGTAATTTCTATACTTATCCTTATATCGGCGGACAAGAGATTAACGGCTTGACGTTGGATTATTTCAACTCCTATAAACTAATCTACACAGCCTCTAATAGTATTCTTTTGATTAATAATCAGGGTGAGATGAAACTTATTGATCCTAACAACGGATCTTTGTTACAGACCTCATCGGTTAATTGCTTAACGCAAGACAAAGAAGGCGAGATTTGGATAGGCACCGAGAAAGGTATCAAGGTTATTTATTCTCTCACGGGGGCTTTTGATATGAACTCCTCAGCGTACGATGTTCAGTGCAACTATATTGTATATTCCGAGAAAGGTATTGCTCAATATCTACTTAGTTTCGAGAACGTCAAGTGCATTATGGTAGATGGTGCCAATCGTAAATGGGTTGGTACGGACAGAAGTGGAATCTATGTCCTAAGTGCTAATGGTGACAAAGAGATAGCACACTTTACGGCAGAGAACTCACCACTGTTTTCTAACAAAGTTATCTGTATGGCACAGAGTCCTACAACGGGTGAGGTGTTCATAGGTACTGACCGTGGAATTATCTCTTATCGTGCCGAAAGTCTTGAACCTAAGACGGAAGACGTTACACTTCAAGTATTCCCTAACCCTATTCGCCCAGATTATACAGGATATATCACAATCAAAGGCTTTGTTGAGGACTCCGATGTTAAGATAACAGATGCTAATGGCCGTTTAGTTGCTCATCTTCAATCCTTAGGCGGTCAAGTAGTTTGGGATGGTCTTAATTTCGAGGGACAAAGGGTCGGCAGTGGCGTATATTTCGTCTTTGCCTCCGCTAATGAGGGTGAGAATACCACAAAAGGCAAATTCCTTATTGTTAGATAACAATGTTAGTTAAGACACAAGCCATCTGTTTGAAGTCATTTCTATACAAAGAAAGCAGCACTATCGTCTCGTTGCTTACAGAGGAGTGTGGATTAAGGTCGTTTATCATAACAGGCGGTAGAAAACCGTCCTCAAAAGTTAAATCCTCTTACTTCCAACCACTACAAATCTTGGAGATAGTAATGTACGACAACCCAAAAACTACTCTTAACAAGATAAAAGAGTGCAATATCCTCTCTAACAACCTAAATATCAATAGCAGTATGATAAAGATTTCTTTGTCTATGTTCCTTACCGAAGTACTGCTATTATCCCTAAAAGAGAACAACCCTAACAAAGAAGTCTTCACTTTTACTAAGGACTGCATTAACTACCTTAACGCCACTACGGACGATGCTTTTCTGCGTGATTTTCATATCTTTTTTCTCTATCACTTAGCATCTTACCTCGGTTTTGACCCTATGAACAACTATTGTTTGGAAACACCTTTGTTTGATATTCAAAAAGGCACCTTTGTCTCGTCCATAGACAGCACAACCTTAGACTCAAAGATAAGTCTATTATTGCATAACTTCCTAAATAACATCTCATTTGATTATAATGTATTCACCCAGAATGCTGCCGAGAGAAGAGATCTCTTATCTTTTTTCATTCGTTTTTTTGAAGAGCATATAACATCCTCTCGCCATATCCAATCTAGCCAAATCCTCCACACAATTTTCTAATCTTTAACTTTATCCGAATATTCTCTAACTTTATCCAAATAAAATCAGTAATTATTCTGATAAAATCAGTAATCGTCAGAATAAAATCAGTAATCAGTAAATTCTTTTCAGTAATTATTTTGATAAAATCAGTAATCGTTGGAATAATATCTAACTTTATTTGGATAATATTAAACTTTATTTGGATAATATCTATAAGGAAACGGAGTGGAGTAATGATGATTAATGAGATTTTTATGATTAGAACGGCAGAATTAATAATTTTTTTCGTACTTTTGCGTTCTATTTGAGTAATTAACTAAAAAAATAAAATAAAAACAATGAGTGGATTAAGTTTGAATGCAATGTACTGGATAATATTTATAGGTATTGCAGTGATTTCTTGGCTTATACAAAGATCTTTAATAAGTGCTTTTAAGAGTTATTCTAAGATTCCAACCCAATATGGCTTAACAGGCAAAGATGTAGCAGAAAAGATGCTAAAAGATAATGATATCTATGGAGTTCAAGTAACCTGCATATCAGGACAACTAACTGATAACTACAATCCTACTAACAAGACTTTGAATCTTAGCAAGGAGGTCTATTATGGTAATAGCGTTGCCTCGGCAGCAGTTGCCGCTCACGAATGTGGTCATGCTATTCAACACGCTACTGCGTACGCTCCTCTACAAATGCGTTCTGCCTTAGTACCTGCGGTTAGTTTTGCATCTCGTTGGGTAATGTGGGTGTTGTTAGCAGGTATGGTTTTGATAAAAACATTTCCAGCCCTATTGTTTGCAGGTATTCTATTGTTTGCCCTAACTACTTTGTTCTCTTTTATTACTCTACCTGTGGAGATTAACGCATCGCAGAGAGCCTTAGTTTGGTTAAGCACAAATAGTATCACCTCTCCACAAACTCAACCAAAGGCAGAGCGTGCATTACGTTTGGCAGCATATACTTACGTTGTAGCAGCATTAGGTTCTTTGGCAACTTTGCTCTATTATATAATGGTATACACATCGGGTAAAAGAGAGTAAATTATTATGGCATTGAAAGAGTTTTTGAAAAGTAAAGTATTTCTAAAAAATTTGCTACTAATTGTTGCATCTTTTGTGGTACTTATATTTATAGTTTCTTTTATCTTAAAGATATACACAAGACATGGACAAGAATATGAAGTACCTAATATAGTGGGATCGAATTTTAAGGATATAGAATCGAGTGAGAAACTTAAACATTTTCAAATAGAGGTAATAGATTCCATTCATAAAGACGGAGTTGTAGCAGGTACTATACTTAATCAAGATCCTACAGGAGGGGCAATGGTTAAGGACGGCAGAAAGATATATATTACTATTTCGTCTTATTCTGGTGAGATGATACGTATGCCATTGTGTAAGGATAAGAGCCTTTCGAGTGCGGTAAGTACGCTTATTGATGCAGGTTTAAGGGTTGGTACTATAATGTATAGAGATGGTGAGATTAATAATATTGTAGTTGCTCAAAGGTATCAAGGTAAGAATATCAACGTTGGTAGTGATATTATGTCGGGAGAGAGAGTTGATCTAATAGTTGAGGTTACCTCTACAACGCAACAAGTAACTATTCCAAATATTGTAGGCAAGACAGAGGCTGAGGCTGAGGTAATGTTATGGAAAGCAGGTTTGAATGTTGGTCGTAAGATAACTCAGGGTAAGGATAACGGTGGACAGAATAGAGTAGTTAGTTTCTCACCTTCTACTAATAGTGTTATGATTGGTACGGCTATTAATCTTACTCTTATGGACGATAGTGGTAGAGGTTATAAGAAAGAAGTAGAGGATTTTGAACAGAATCGTCAGATAGAGGAGGAGATACAAGCTAGCGATACAGTACTTGTAACACCTGAGGGGGAATAAGAAAAACAAAACTATCAAACATAAATATGCTAATGCAAAGAAAGAGAAGCAAAATATTTGATTCTGTAAGATTGTTAAGACTATCTACTAAAAGTTTTTCAAAGATAGTTATAAGCCTTTTGATTAGTATTGTTATAGTGTCTAATCTTAATGCACAAAGTAGTGTATTTCTACCTTTTATAGATGATTTCTCTTCTTATACAGGCGAACCTAATAGTGTTTTATGGCAAGAGAGTAATGTATTAGTTAATCGTGGTTATCAATACTTGCCACCTACCGTTGGAGTTGCTACTTTGGATATCTTAGACAAAAGCGGTAAGATATACGAACAAGCAAATATATATGGTTTTGTGGCAGATACATTGTGTAGTGTGTCTGTTCGTTTGGATAGTATCAAGGAGCCGATAAGTAAGAAATTGACTTTGGCAGATAGTATTTGGTTCTCGTTTTTTGTTCAGCCAACTGGTGCTATGGGGTCGTTATGGGAGAGAATTGGATCGGCACCTTCGTCTAAGGACTCTATTATATTGCAGTTTTATGCCTCTAATCAAGATACTTGGACAACAGTTTGGTCGCTTCGGGGTACAAGTGTTGATAGTATTTACAAAAATGATTCGGTTTATTTCCTACAATATTTGATTCCTCTTACGGATACAATGTATTATAACAAGGATTTTCGTTTTCGATTCATTAATTATGGATCTTTGGACAATAATCCATCGTATAGTTATATATATAATAAAGGTGGTTGGAATATAGATTATGTCTATATGAATATTGGTCGAAACTATAAGGATAGTACTTATCGTGATGTGGCATTTGTTAATCCTGCAAAGTCATTATTAAAGGATTTTACTGCATTGCCTGCTAAGCATTTCAAGCAAGAATATATGCAAGACACTATCTATAATACTATTGTCAATCTGCATTCTGCTACACTTAACTCTAATTATTCTTTTTCCATAAAAGATAATGAGAACAACACTATTCATTCTTATTCAGGCGGTTTTGAGAATATTGTCTCATATCCACAGACTCATCAATTCCAAACTCAAAAGAATCACGCTGCCATTAAATTAGGTTTTTCCTTTGCTCCTTCACTCGATAAGTACTCACAATATACTATTACACATATTGTTACCGAAGGTGTTGGACAAGATAATATCAAGTCTAACGATACTAATCGATTTGTGCAATGTTTTGAAAACTATTTCTCCTACGATGATGGTACTGCCGAGAGTGGTATTGGTATAGAGCCTGCAAATGCGTCTAAGTTTGCTATTGGTTATCCTCTTTTGGATTGGGATACGCTTTATGCGGTGGATATTTATTTCAATTGCTCATGGCAACAGACTAATCTTAAACCCTTTTATTTGGGTGTTTATGATTCTAAGCAAGTAATTACTACTCACACAGATACCTTAGGAAAAGAACTCTCTGATACTACTATTATACCTAATAATCTATTGTATGAAACAGGCAAACTAACGCCTGAGTATGATAGTTTGAATAAGTTTCATCGTTATTACCTTAATGAACCAGTTGTATTAAGTGAGGGACAGATGTTTATCACCTTGCAATCGTCTTCCTCTACATATCTTAATATTGGTTTTGACCAGAATAACGACGCCTCCAAATATATGTTCGAGAAACGTGGAAAAGACTGGTATAGTATCTTTCTAAAAGGTGCTCCAATGATACGTCCTTATTTTGGTTATAAGACAGTTAGCACAGAAAAGATACAAGCCAGCGAGGAAGAGATTAATTTGTACCCTAATCCTGCCAAAGATTATGTTAATATCGAGAGACAATCGTATGATAATAAGTCTGTAAGGATAGAGTTATATAATAGTTTTGGTAAGGTAGTATTTTCTCAAAAAGAGAAGTTGCCATACGTACTCAATATTTCTAATTTATCTAATGGAGTGTATGTGCTAAGGATTGATAATCAAGCAAAAAAACTAATAATCGCTAAATAATGACAACAGAAATAGAAAACACAGAAAAAGATATACTTTACGAAAATTATAGATATACAGTAGATAAAGGACAAGCACCATTGAGAATAGATAAGTACTTGATGGTTAGGATAGAAAATGCTTCTCGTAACAAGATTCAACAGGCTGCCAAAAATAATTGTATCAAGGTTAATGGCGAGGAAGTAAAGCAGAATTACAAAGTAAAACCTAATGATGTAATTCAAATATTTTTACCGACCGAACCTCGTGATATAGAGATAATTCCACAGAATATTCCACTGGATATAGTCTATGAAGATGCGGATTTGATAATTGTCAACAAAAAGCCTAATATGGTTGTGCATCCTGCGTATGGTAATTATGATTCTACTTTGGTTAATGCCTTAACGTATTATTTTCAGAACTCAACGCCTGAGAATAAAGACAAAAAACCTCTATTAGTTCATCGTATTGATAAGAATACGAGCGGTTTATTAGTTGTTGCTAAGACAGAAGACGCACAGAGTCTGTTAGCCGAGCAATTCTATTATCACACTATCGAGAGAACTTATACGGCATTAGTTTGGGGCGATATGAAAGAGGACGAAGGCACTATTGAGGCTAATATAGCAAGAGATGAAAAGGATAGAAAACGTATGGACGTGTGTTCTGAGGACAAGGGAAAAAGGGCTGTAACGCATTGGAAAGTATTAGAGAGATTTGGTTATACTACTTTGGTTCAGTGTAGATTAGAGACAGGACGTACGCATCAAATAAGAGTTCACATGAAGCATATCTCGCACCCACTTTTTAACGATGAGACCTACGGAGGTAATATAATCCTAAAAGGAACTACCTTTACAAAGTATAAACAATTCATTATGAATTGCTTTGACCTATGTCCAAGACAATGTCTACATGCTACAACTTTGGGTTTTATTCACCCGATAACCAAAAAACAGATCTCCTTTACATCTAATCTGCCAGAGGATATGCAAGCAGTTATAGACAAGTGGCGATCGTACGTTTCGACTAATTTAGGTTAAGAAAAAGAAAAGAATGTTGTATATTTGCAAATTATTTACTCGGAAAAGATATGAATATTAGACGTAAAATATTGAGATATTTGTTATTAGTACTCCTAATCTGTATGGTTGGTTGCTCTAAACACAAAAAGGACGAATTTACTAACCCTCAAACAGGAGAAAAAGAGACTATACAAATCAATCGTTTTGATAGAGAGTTATTTGCAGTGCCTAAAACGGATTTGAAAACCTTTTTACAGGATCTTTATAAAAAATACCCTGAGATGTTTGCCTCACCTATCGAAAGCGAAGAATATGTAAAAATGATAGAAAAGTTTATTACAGACAAATATCTTACAGAGGCTCAGAGTATTGTTCAATCTCAATACCCTGATATTTCTTTTTTGGAAAAAGATCTTACCTCTGCATTTGCACTTTTGCAAGAACAGCACTCTGGGGTTACACTTCCAAAACGCTTTTTCACAATGATATTTGGTCCTGCCGATTTCTCGTATATGTTTGAAAATAGGTGTTATACCAATGGTGATTACTCGGTTGTTGCTTTGGATTTGTATTCTTATCCGCAAATAGAAAAGAATCCATATTATTCGCAAATGCCGAGGTATATGCGTAATACACTAACAAGAGAGTATATCGCAACGGATTTTATGCACATGTACCTTCAAAATGTTACCTATAAGAACATAAGAGATGTGTATTCTAACCCAGATTGTACCTTCTTGGACGCTATTTTGCAAGAGGGAAAATATTTGTATATGGTGAAAAATATTCTACCTCAATATCAAGATTATCAAGTGTTAAGATACACAAAAGATCAGATGCAATGGTGCGTAGATAACGAGAAAACAATATGGGGATATATAATAGGTAACAAGATTTTGTATGAAAAAGACCGTTCAAAATACTTGTCCTTAATAGCAGATGGACCTACTTCAAGACCATTGTCAGATTCCCCTTCAAGAGTTGGTAACTACATAGGTTACAATATAATAAATGAGTTTATGGGAAAAGAAAAAATCTCATTTGATAGTTTGATGAATATTACGGATAGTCAATTAATTTTGAAAAAATCAGCGTATAAGCCTAAAAAATAATAGATAATGAAAGCACAATATAAACTTACTTTTTCGAGGTATGCGTTAGCATTGGTATTGTTGTTGATTACTCAAATTGTATTCTATTTGCTTAATACCAAATCATTTAACGTTGGTTCTTGTTCTGCTTTTTGGTGGATTTGTTGGGGAAATCTCAAGTTCGCTTTATCTACTTTGAGTTTTTATCTTGCTCCTTTTTTTATCTTTTCGCTTTTACCCCTACCTATTCATCATAACAAAGTATGGAGATATATTACTAACGCACTGTATTTTATTGCAGTCGAGTTTATTATGGTGCTTAATTTGATAGATTGTGGATATTTTGGTTTTACTTTTAAGCGTATTACTTTCGATATCTTTTCTTATTTGGGTGTTGGTGGTGATTTCTCATCCCTAATCCCTACTTTTGCACATGATTACTGGCATATTATACTTATTTTCATAGCCTTAAACTTTGTTTTCTATTATCTCGACAAACGTTTTAGACGTAGGTTCTATGCTGAGCAAGATGCTGACACGATTAACACCGATTCTACTTCTAACTCCTTTACTTTCAATCATAAAAAACCTATTTGGTATCTTAAATCTGTGCTTGCATTGTTGGTTGTGGCTTGTGTTATGGTTATATTCCAAAGAGGTGGTCTGCAAAAGAGAGCAATGGGTCCTATTCACGCATCTAATTATGCCTCAACGCAAAACACGGCTTTGGTATTGAATACTCCATACACATTTTATCGCACAATAGGTAAAGCAGCCTTAGAAAAGAAAGATTATTTTGATGATAAAACACTTGTAACTATCTTTACACCAATACAAAAGCATTCCGAAAACGTATGGACTGATAGTTTGTTTAGCGAAATACCTGAGGTAGGTAAAACGAATATTATGATAATAGTCGTAGAGAGTTTTTCAGCAGAATATACAGGTATTTATAATACTAAAACTCAAACATATACACCATTTATTGACTCACTTGCTAAGCATTCTATTGTCTTTGATGGAATGAGTAATGGCAAAAAAAGTATAGATGGTATTCCTGCAATAGTTTCCTCAATGCCTTTATTAAACGAAACTCCTTATATTACATCATCTTACGGCAATAATCATTTGGGTTCTATTGCTTCTATCCTAAAACAAGAAGGTTACTCAACTTCCTTTTTCCATGGTGGCTACAATGGTACTATGAATTTCGATGGTTTTGCACATAGCGTTGGATTTGATAAGTATTTTGGTAAAAATGAATACAACAATAATGCTGATTATGATAACAACTGGGGAATATTCGATGAACCATTCCTACAATATACTGCTAAACAACTAAGTAAACAAAAACTTCCATTCATCGCCACTCTCTTTACGCTTAGCAATCATCCTCCTTACACAATCCCTGACAAGTACAAAACAAAATTCCCAAAAACTAAGATACCTTACTATTCTACAATTGCTTACACTGATTTAGCTTTGAGGGAATTTTTCCAAACCGCTCAGAAATGTGATTGGTACAAGAATACTATTTTCGTTATAACTGCCGATCATAGTGCTATGAATGCTACAAAAGATTTCAAAACGCAGTTGGGATTATATAGAATACCGATGATTATCTACTCGCCACTACTAAAACATGGCAAACGAGTTAATCAAATAATGCAACAAATAGATGTTCTTCCAACACTTGCAGATATGATTCATTATGAGAAAGATATATTTGCTTTTGGTAGGAGTATGTTCTCCACAGATCCGCATTATTATGTCTATTACTCTAATGGAGAATATATTTTGCAAATGGGTGATTATGTCTCAAAATACAGAGATGGCTTTGCTACTCAGTTATTTAACGCCAAAAAAGATCCTAATATGAAAAAGAACATAGCAAAAAAATACAAAAGCATTACTACTCAGCACGAACGCTTAACAAAAGCACTTATTCAACAGTATAACAATAGATTAATACTTAACAAAACTACCGTAGAACAGACTTCTAATGCGAAAATAAATAAAAATAAAAACTAAATCGAAGACCATCGTAAATAATAACATAGATCATCAAAATAGCGTATAACATTATGAAAGAGAGAATATTATTTATAATCAACCCTGTCTCAGGGATAGGTAAACAAAAGACAGTGGAGCGTTCGCTTGAACGTCTGTTGGATGTTGAGAAATACAACTATTCTATCGCCTACACAGAATACGCACATCATGCTACTGAAATAGCACATTCTGCTGTTGAAGAGGGCTATACAACAATAGTTGCAGTAGGTGGCGATGGTTCTATAAACGATTGTGTTAGAGGACTTATAGGTACTAACGCAAGATTAGGTATCATACCTGCAGGTTCGGGAAATGGTTTAGCACGTTGTCTGCATATCCCCTTAGATATTGAAAGAGCGATAGAGGTTATAAACAACTGTAACTCGCTGAATATGGACTCGGTAGAGGTTAATGGTAGGGTATATGCTTCTATTGCAGGCGTTGGTTTCGATGCTTTGATTGCACAACAGTTCACAGGTAATACGGTACGAGGTTTTCAAACTTATCTACGCTTGGTTTTGCAGAATTATTTTGCATACAAACCCAAGACCTACACTTTGTGGATTGATGGTAAAATAATCCAAGAAGAGGCTTTGTTTGTTTCTTTTGCTAATTCTAATCAATTCGGTTACAACGCAGTAATAGCACCAAAAGCATCTGTTAATGATGGAATGTTAGACGTTAGCATAGTTAAAAAAATACCTTTGGCATTAGGTCCGTTATTAATTGAGATGATGTTTTTTAGACAACTTGACAAAAGCACATACGTTCAGACTTATTCTGCAAAAGAAGTTAGATTATTAAACTTTGAAGACGGTTTGATAAACTTAGATGGCGAAGGTATTGAGATGAAAGATAATGAGTTAGTATTCAAAGTTAATCCTGCTTCTTTGAATATCATTATTCCAGACGAAAAAAATAAAGAGAACTTTTTAAGCGAAACCAAGATAGCAGAACTAATACAAGAAATCAAACAAAAACTTTAACTAATTAATAACTAAAACTCTAAACACAATCAAAGATGAAAAACATAGTTTATAGTACCGACCCTGATTTTGTTTTCGAAGAGCAAACAATAGAACAACAGACGTTACCTAATAATCAGCAAACGTTATATATCAGTCTTGATAAAAAACAACGTGGAGGTAAGAAAGTTACATTAATTGAGAACTTTAAGGGTAAAGACACAGACCTTCAAACACTCGGTAAGGTGCTTAAAACCAAATGCGGTGTCGGTGGTTCTGTGAAAGATGGTATTATACTTCTGCAAGGTGATTTTAGAGATAAAGTAGCAGAAATCTTACAACAACAAAACTACAAAATAAAACGTAAAGGTTGATAACAATAAAAAATGGAAGCCTTTAATTAAAAAGACTTCCGACTAAAAATGAATAAAAGTTTAATTTACTATATTTTTTTTATATAGTAATCTTATTGTAATTTCTTCAATTGTACAGTGAAGTGACGCATTAATGGTGCTTCCCACAAAATCTCTACTCCACGTTTGATCTCATGTCTGCGATCGTATACATTCTTTAATGCAGCAGCAATTACATCCATGTGATTATTAGTATATACACGTCTTGGTATGCAAAGTCTTAACAAATCTAAACCACCAAAACGATTCTCTCTTGTAACAGGATCTCTGTCGGCTAACATATAACCTATCTCACATGCTCTAATACCAGCCTCCAAATACAATTCACAAGTAAGTGTCTGTCCAGGGAACTCCTCTTTTGGTATTTGATCCAATACTTTATCTGCATCTACAAAGATAGCATGACCACCTGCAGGACGCTGATAAGGAATACCATACTCATCAAGTTTCTTAGCCAAATACTCTACTTGTTTGATTCTTGTCTCCAACATTGCAAACTCAGTATTCTCCTCTAAACCAACTGCTATGGCATTCAAATCACGGCCGTTCAATCCACCGTAAGTGATATATCCCTCGAATGGAATGCAGAAAAGTTTACAACCTTCATACCACTCCTTGTTACGCATTGCAATAAAACCACCCATATTAACGATGGCATCTTTCTTACAAGACATAGTAGCAGCATCAACGTATGAATACATCTCACGTACTATCTCCTTGATTGTCTTGTTCTCATAGCCTTTTTCTCTTGTCTTGATGAAATAAGCATTCTCAGCAAAACGTGCAGAATCCATAACTACTGGAACACCATATTTATGGCATAACTCACAAGTTGCTTTAATGTTCTCCATACTAACAGGTTGTCCACCCTTAGTATTATTAGTAATTGTCAATACAAAGAATGGTACATTACCCTTATTCTCTTTTAACACCTTCTCTGTCAATTCTAATGATACATTACCTTTGAATGGTAATTCCAATTGTGTATCGTTAGCCTCAGGTATAGTAACATCGATAGCAAATGCTTTACGAGACTCGATATGTCCTTTTGTTGTGTCGAAGTGTGCGTTTCCTGGGATTACGTTACCCTCTTTTACCAAATAAGAGAACAATACATTCTCAGCAGCACGACCTTGATGTGTTGGTATAACATAGTCTAAACCAAATATTTTCTTAACCTCAGCCTCAAACTTGTAGAATGATGTTGCACCTGCGTATGACTCGTCACCCAACATCAATGCAGCCCATTGCTCTTGACTCATAGCACCTGTACCAGAGTCAGTTAATAGGTCAATATATACTTGTTCGGCTTTCAATTGAAATACATTATAATGAGCCTCTTTTAACCATTGCTCTCTTTCTTCTCTTGTGGATTTGCGTAATGGCTCTACCATCTTAATTTTCCACGCTTCAGCGAAAGGTAATTCCATAATATTAAATGTTTTAAAAGTTATTTTTTTATTTTGTTTTACTTAATTGTTTTCTTTTTTGCAAAGATATGAAAAAAGATGAATAGTCTTGTCTTTTCGTACAAGATTATTCTGATAGGAAAAAGAACTTGTCTAATTCTTTTATATTCAGAAAATGAGATACAAACCTTATTTTATTTATATTCTTCATTTTATTTTCTAAGACTTTCAATCTATTTTTAATCTACATTTGCAAAATTAGTACATTTTTTTTATTCCACCAAATAAAAATGAATATTTTTTGATAAAAATTGAAAAAAACTTGTCCTACTCATTAAACCATTTTGCTATTCTGTTAATTAATCTACTTTTTGTGATATTGAAACTATTATTCATCTTTAAATATATTTTTTAATTGTTAATTAGTTTTTTGTAAAAGGACCTCTACGATAAATAGAAGTCCTTGAAAGTTAGATTAATTTTGTTTGTTTTACGCTTGCAAACT
>CAVAII010000142.1:0-4396 GCA_963588535.1 Erysipelotrichaceae bacterium
GTACAACGGACTATACCACAAAATCCTCTTAATTCTTAACCAACGACCCATATTTTCATAATTTTTTACCTCTATTTCAAATAAAATATGTATTTTTGCAGCAGAAATCTGTGGAATTCCACAAAAATCTTTCGTAACTATGTTTTTTAGACGCAAAAACTATATTGACAAACTCGTCTCGGCAGACGGCAACGGAATGATAAAGATAATAACTGGCATAAGACGTTGTGGCAAGTCATTCCTACTCTTTAATCTATTCAAACAACACCTCCTTGACAGTGGTGTTGCCGAAGATCATATAATAAAAGTAAATCTTGAGGATCGCCGTAATCGTAGTCTGAGAGACCCTGATAGACTCTTAGATCATATCGACAACTTAATGATAGATAAAGAGAAATACTACATATTGCTTGACGAAGTGCAGATGGTAAAAGAGTTTGAAGATGTGCTTAACTCCTATCTACACATACCTAATGCCGAAGTATATGTAACAGGGTCTAATGCAAAATTTCTTTCCAAAGATGTTATCACCGAGTTTCGTGGTAGAGGTTGGGAGATACGTGTACGTCCTTTGAGTTTTTCGGAATACTACCAAGATATAGGCGGAGATTTCAGAACTGCCTTAGAGACTTATTATATTTATGGCGGACTTCCTGCCGTTGCTCTGTTAAAAACAACAGAGGAGAAACAAGAATATCTTCGCAATATCTACGAGACAGTCTATCTTCGTGATGTTTTGCAACGCAACAACCTTCGTAACGCCGAGGGTATGCGAGAGTTGGTAAAGATTCTTGCCTCATCGATGGGTAGTAGCATTAATGCACAAAAGATTGCTAATACTTTCCGTTCGGCAGGCGGTTTGGAGATTGGCAACAATACCATTAGCAAATATATCGACCACTTACAAGACTCCTTTATTATCAACGAAGCACTCCGCTATAATGTAAAGGGACGGAAATACATAGGAACGGAGTCAAAATACTATTTCGAAGATATGGGCATACGCAATGCTATTGTTGATTTTCGTCAGATAGAGTTTACACACGCAATGGAGAACATTGTCTATAACGAACTTTGTCGTTTAGGTTATAATGTTGATATCGGACAAGTAGAAGTCTTTCGCAATGATGCTAACGGCAAAACCATTCGCAGTAATCTTGAGATAGACTTTGTAGTAAACAAAGCAGACGAAAGACTTTATATTCAATCTGCCTTTTCTCTTCCTAATCAAGAGAAGGTTATACAAGAGGAGGCTTCATTACTTAACACACATGACAACTTCCGCAAGATAATTATCATAGGAGATCGCACTCTCTCCAACTATGATAACAAAGGAATACTCCTTCTAAGTCTCCACGACTTTCTACTTGGCAACAAAGATATCTTAACAAAGAAATAAACATTTTACTCAAAACAAGAATAGGTCGCAAAACTAAATTCACGACCTATTCTTTTTTTTAGATAAATCCTTTTTATCTCTTTTGTATTAACTACCTATATAATAAACTAATCCTTAGAAGTTATATTCTTCTATATTGAGGAACTTTTTCCACCCAGTAGCTTTCTTGTAACTATCCTTGCTACCTTTAGGTACATATATCACCATACTACCATTAGGCACCTCATCAAAAGAGTCCTCCTCGGCAGTAGGAGGGACGCTACTCTTGGAATAAATCTCTTCTATATAATGGCATCTGCAAAAAGCTTTGCTATCAATAGAGGTAACAGAAGCAGGAATATCTACTCTTACCAAATCATTACAATCTTCAAAAGCACAACCTTCAATCGTAGTAACCGACTCAGGTATCACCACAAACTCTAAACTTCTACAACCACTAAATGTTTCCATTTCAATCATAGTAATAGAGTTCGGTAACTCTACACTCTTTAGATTCTTACATTTCCAAAAAACACTAAAACCCATAAATGTAACCGAGGATGGTATCTCTATACTCCTTAATCCCTCACATCCAACGAAAGCAGAATCACCAATTATAGTAACCGACTCAGGTATCTCTATACTTGTTAATTCTTTACAACCTTCAAAAGCCCAACTTTCAATCTCAGTAACTGAATAAGTTGTGTCATTATCTATAACTTCCTTTGGAATTATTACATCGCCACTTATTTTATTTTTGGATTGTACGACTTTTGCTGTCTTTGTAGTTTCGTCAATCTCGTAACAAAGGGTTGCTCCTTTGTGTGTAAATTTAATCTCTGTCATATTTTTTCTTTTTTTATAGTTTATTTTATATCGTCAAAATCAACCTCTTCAATATTAGTAAATTCTTTCCACCCTCTAGCTCGCTTATATGCTTCTAAACTTCCCTTAGGGACGCATAATTTTGTCTCTTCTGGAATTCTGTATAGATCTTGTTCTATATAAGGAGGTTTAGTATTCTTTGAATAAATTGTGTGTAGATTGTCACATCCAGCAAAAGCATTCCACTTAATCGTAATACCAAACAAATTAGGTATTGTTATACTAGTTAATTTATCACACTCGAAGAAAGCACAATAACCAATATAATTAACCGAATCAGACATCGTTACATTAGTCAACCTACCACAATATTCAAAAGCCCTATCGCCAATCTTAGTGACTGAATTAGGTATCTCTATACTTGTTAAACCATTACAATCAGAAAAAGCACCATCACCAATCTTAGTAACTGAATTAGGTATTATAGTACCCTTACAACCTGCTATTAAAGCATCTGTAACTGTTCTAATGATAGCATTGCAATTATCTCTTGAATCATATTCTGCATTTCCCTCTTCTACAACAATACTAGTTAAATTATTGCAATCACCAAAAACATTATCACCAATCTTAGTAACTGAATTAGGTATCGTAATACTCGTTAAACCACAACCACTGAAAGCACTCAAACCAATTTTAGTAACCGAATTAGGTATAAAGGTATTATTACAACCTTGTATTAATTCATTTTTAGAAGTCAGAATAATAGCATTGCAATTATCCCTTGAATCATATTTTGTATTTCCCTCTTCTACAACAATACTTGATAAATTCTCGCAATTGTTGAAAATTCCTCCTCCAATTTCAGTAACCGAATTAGGAATAACTACACTTGTTAAACCACTACAACCAGAGAAAGCACCGCTACCAATCTCGGTAACCGAATTAGGAATAGTTATATCAGTTAAACTACGACAATCTTCGAAAGCACCAAAACCAATATAAGTAACAGAATTAGGAATAGTTATATTAGTTAAACTACGACAATCTTCAAAAGCAGAATCATATATCTTAGTAATCGAGTTAGGAATAGTTATACTAGTTAAACTACGACAACCCTCGAAAACCTTACTATCAATCTCTGTAACCGAGTTAGGTATAGTTATACTAGTTAAATTAATACACTCCCAAAAAGCACCACCACCAATCGTAGTAACAGAATCAGGTATCTCTATACTTGTTAAACTGTCACAACCATTGAAAGCATATTCACCAATCTTGGTAACCGAAGAAGGTATAGTTATATTGGTCAAACTGCAACAACCACAGAAGGCAAAATCACCAATCCTAGTAACCGAATTAAGTATTGTTGTATTAATTAAACTAATACATTCACAGAAAGCAAAATCATCAATCTCAGTAACCGAATTAGGTATCTCTATACTTGTTAAATTCTCACAATATTCAAAAGCCTTCACTCCAATCTTAGTAACCGAAGAAGGTATTATAGTATTCTTACAACCTGCTATTAAAGTATTTGTAGATGTCTCAATAATAGCATTACAATTATCCCTTGAATCATATTTAGGATTTCCTGCTTCTACAACAATACTTGTCAAACTACGACAACCAACAAAAGTACCATCACTAATCTTAGTAACCGAATTAGGTATTGTTATACTTGTTAAACCACTACACCCATCGAAAGCAGCAAAATCAATCAAAGTAACCGAATTAGGTATCGTTATACTAGTTAGACTCCTGCAATTACGAAAAGCACTCAAACCAATTTGGGTAACCGAATCGGGTATCTCTACATTGGTCAGACTACTACAGTTCATAAAAACACCCACATCGATTTCAGTAACCGAATTAGGTATCTCTATACTTGTTAAATTATTGCATTCTTTGAAAGCTTCACAACCAATCTCAGTAACCGAATAAGTTGTATTATTATATGTAATCTCTTTCGGAATTACTACTTTGTCACTCATTCCATCATCTCCTACAACCTTTGCCCCTTTTCCTTTTTTATCAACCTCGTAGCAAAGCGTTGTTCCTTGATAGGTGTATTTAATTTTTGTCATATTTGTTTCCTTTCTAATTGTTTGTTTTAATGTCTTTTGCGCTAATAGTTAAGTATCCGATGATACGCTATAGGTGTAGTCCTATAGTGTACCATCAAAATACTAT
>CAVAII010000143.1:0-8583 GCA_963588535.1 Erysipelotrichaceae bacterium
AAATCTAATCTTTTTTGGATATAAAAAGGACTAATAATCTTTTTTTTAATGACTATTAGTCCTTGTTGAAGTATAGTTAATTATATTTGTTTATTACTTCATTATACGGTGTGATATAAGAACGTACTCATAAGTACGTATACGCCTGCACCAGCAAGATAACCAAGTAATGCCCAAATAGATACGTGTTTCAAATACCAAATGAAATCTATCTTCTCCATACCCATTACTGCAACACCTGCAGCAGAACCTATGATAAGAAGTGATCCACCTGTACCAGCACAATATGCTAAGAATTCCCAGAAAGCACCATCTATTGCAAAGTGAGCAAGTTCTGGAGCAGTTGCTAATACGTCAGGGGTAGCAATATCATACATTCCCATAGCAGCAGCAACCAATGGAACGTTGTCTACAACTGAAGATAACAAACCAATGATTATGTCTGTTAGGTAGAAGTTGTTAAGTTGATCAAGTGATTCTGCCAAAATCTTCAAATGGCCTGCACTTGAAAGACAAGAAACTGCCATCAAAATACCTAAGAAGAATAATACAGAAGGAGTATCAACTCTTGTAATGATAGTACCGATATTCATTCTTTGATATACCTCTGGACGACGAGCATTCATCAACTCGGTAACTACCCACAAAACGCCTAAACCAAGTAAGATACCCATGTAAGGTGGTAGATGTGTGATAGTTTTGAAAACAGGGGTGAACAAAAGAAAACCTATGCCGATAAACAAAACTATTTTACTTTGTAGTTTTGAAATAGGTGAAACAGAATCTCCAGTTTGTACTTGAGGAGTTTTTTCAATTTGTCCTTTAAGCATAAACGAAATACCGATCATAGGGACAACCAAACATACTAATGAAGCCAAGAATGTCTCCTTGATAACACCTACTGCGGTGATGTTACCTTTAATCCAAAGCATAATAGTAGTAACGTCTCCAATAGGTGACCAAGCACCACCAGCGTTAGCAGCCAAGATAACCACGCCACCAAAGAACCAACGATCGTGTTGCTCGGAGATAAGTTTTCTAAGCAAAGCACACATAACGATAGCAGTCGTTAAGTTGTCTAATACTGAAGACATAAAGAATGTAAGAATACCTATTACCCAAAGTAATTTACGTTTGCTCTTTGTAGTAATACGGTCTGTGATAATAGAAAAACCACCATATTGATCAATGGTCTCTACTATCGTCATAGCACCTAATAAGAAGAATAGGATTTCTGCTGTATCTCCTAAGGCACTAATTAACACTTCGTGATGCTCATTAGCGTTGAATCCGCCTATTGCAACATACAAAGTCCACATCGCTACTGCTAAAAGTAAGGCAGTTGCGGTTTTGTTGATTTTGAAAGAATGCTCCATTGCTATAAAGAAGTATCCAATCGCAAATACAACAATCATGATTATCATAGCACTTGTCATACTGTTTGTTTGATTTAATTAATTATTAATTTAACTAACTTTCTTCTTCTTAGAGTATGCTATACTCTTGAAAGAAGTTGCAAAAGTACAAAATAAAATTTAAAGAAAAACAACAATTTTTAAGAAAAATTATCAAAAAAAATAAAATTATTTTTTCTGCCGTCTTTGGAATACTTAAAAATATTCTATAATCAATTGATAATACGCTAAGAACAGAACTTTTCTTAGGTATCTCTCTTCTTACCAAGATACCTATATAATATATGTATATAAAATAGAATTTAGTCTTAGAAATGCAAATTATTTCTCATTTTTTTGCTACAAACTCTGTAATAAGGGGGTATTCTGCGGTTTTCTTACATATAAATATTGTTTTATTCTTAACGACCCAAAATGTGAGTAAAAGAAAGGGCGAATAAAATTAATTATTCACCCCCATGTCAATCAAATTTATTGTTTAATCATTATAGTTTGTCACCCAATGTTGCAACCATAACGGCTTTGATTGTGTGCATACGGTTTTCTGCTTCGTCGAAAACGATAGATGCTTCGCTCTCGAAAACGTCTTCTGTTACCTCTACGCCGTCAATGCCGAATTGTTTGTAAACATCTCTACCAACTTTTGTCTCAAGGTTATGATATGCTGGTAAACAATGCATAAATTTGCATTTAGGATTACCTGTCATAGCCATAACTTCTTTGTTGATTTGGTAAGGTTTTAACAATTTGATTCTCTCTGCCCATACTTCTGCAGGTTCTCCCATAGATACCCAAACGTCAGTATATAAGAAATCACAATCTTTAACACCTTCCTTAACGTTATCTGTAACTGTTAGAGTAGCACCTGTTTGTTTTGCTATTTCTTTGCAAGTATCGATAAGTTCTTTAGATGGTTGTAATTCTTTTGGAGCAACGATTCTTACGTCCATACCCATCTTAACGCCACCAACCATTAAGGAGTTACCCATATTATAACGAGCATCACCAAGATAAGCATATTTTACTTTGTTAAGTGGTTTGTCTACATGCTCACTCATAGTAAGAAAGTCAGCAAGTATTTGTGTTGGGTGAAATTCGTTAGTCAAACCATTCCATACAGGTACGCCTGCGTATTGTGCTAACTCTTCTACAACAGTTTGCTCAAAACCTCTGTATTCTATACCATCGAACATTCTACCAAGTACTCTT
The DNA here is from genome assembly GCA_963588535.1 of Erysipelotrichaceae bacterium. Taxonomy (GTDB): domain Bacteria; phylum Bacteroidota; class Bacteroidia; order Bacteroidales; family P3; genus Scybalousia_A. The sequence goes on from CAVAII010000143.1 coordinate 2,625, forward strand.
GCTGTATCTTTCATACTTTCCTTAACGCCGATTTGAGAACCAGTTGGTCCAAGGTATGTAACGTGTGCACCTTGATCATGTGCTGCAACCTCAAAAGCACAACGTGTACGAGTAGAAGTTTTTTCGAATATCAAGGCGATATTTTTTCCTACAAGTGTTGGTTGTTCTGTTCCTGCGTATTTAGCACGTTTAAGATCACGAGCTAAGTCTAACATATATTGAATTTCTTTTGGAGTGAAATCCAACAACTTCAAAAAGTTTCTGTTTCTTAAATTGAAAGCCATAACTATCTTTATTTTTTTTATTAGTTAATAAATTGAATTCTTTCTTAGTATTCTATTCTTGATTTGCAAAGATACAACTTTTTTCCATATTCCCAATAAATTGATTTATTATTACATAAAACTAAGCACAATAGTGTAATCCTTAGGATAATGTTATAGTACTTGATTATAAGATAAATAGGGGATAGGGTGGTGCAGTTTTTTGAGAAAAAAATGTGATATAACAAAAAAATGTTTTAATTTTGCACCCTTAAAAGTTTTTAATACAATAATTACAAACTAAAAATATATCATAAATGAGTTTGAAAATAGTAGTATTGGCAAAACAAGTACCCGATACAAGAAACGTAGGCAAGGATGCTATGACTGCAGAAGGTACAGTTAACAGACAAGCTTTGCCTGCAATATTCAATCCGGAGGATTTGAATGCTTTGGAGATGGCTTTGACAATCAAAGACCAAATTAAAGATACACACATTACAATAGTAACAATGGGACCGGACAGAGCGGCTGAAATCATACGTGATGCTATGTTTAGAGGAGCAGACGATGGAATAGTAGTCTCGGATAGAAAACTTGCTGGTTCAGATACTTTGGCTACTTCATACGCAATTGCTCAGGCTATTAAGAAATTAGGCCATGTTGATATTGTTTTTGGCGGAAGACAAGCCATAGATGGAGATACAGCACAAGTAGGTCCTCAAACGGCAGAGAAATTGAATATTCCTCAGATTACATACGCAGAGGAAATAGAGAATATAACCGATAAAGATATTACAATCAAGAGACGTTTGGAGCGTGGTGTAGAAATAGTTAAGGCAAAATATCCAGTATTGATAACAGTTCATTCTTCTGCTAAAAATGCTCGTTTCTACAATGCAAAAAGACTAATGGCATATAAGAATGCAGAGGTAACGATTTGGTCTGCTGCTGATATAGATGCCGAAGATGATAGATTAGGTCTTAGTGGTTCGCCAACAAAGGTAAAGAAAATAGATAGTGTTGTACTTACTCATAAAGATAACATTACAATCGAGCCTACGGACGATAAGATTGACGGTTTGGTTAAAGAACTTATTAACGCACATATAATAGGATAGGAAAATGAATAATGTATTTGTATATTGCGAGATTACAGAAGAGAATTATATAGCCGATGTATCGTTAGAGTTGATCTCAAAGGCGAAGAAATTGGCTAATAAACTAAATGTAAAGCTTGAAGTAATTGTTTGCGGTCATCAAGTAAAAGAATTGGAGACAACATTATATCCATACGGAGTAGATGTAATTAATTACGCAGAAGATCAAAGGTTATTCCCTTATCAAACACTTCCTCATTTTTCTATTGTTACCAAGTTAATAAAAGAAAAACAACCGCAAATTTGTTTATTTGGTGCAACATCTATAGGAAGAGACTTAGCACCAAGAGTAGCTTCGTACTTAAGATGCGGACTAACGGCAGATTGTACTTCTTTGGAGATAGGAGAGTACGAAGATAAGAAGAATAATAAGGTAATAGATAATTTATTGTATCAGATTCGTCCTGCTTTTGGAGGTAATATAATAGCAACTATCGTTAATCCTAATACACGTCCTCAAATGGCAACCGTTAGAGAGGGTGTTATGAAGAAAGAGATTTACGATAAGAATTACGCAGGTGAGTTTTCGAGAATACCAGTAAATAATTACGTAAACGATTCAGATTTTTGCCTTGAAATTCTTTCTCGTCAGATAGAAGCTCAAAAAGTTAACATCAAAGGTGCTCAAATTATTGTTTGTGGCGGTTATGGTATGAGTAGCAGACCTAATGGTTTTGAGTTGTTGAAACAATTAGCCGATACTTTGGGCGGAGAAGTTGGTGCAACTCGTGCTGCTGTTGATAGTGGTTTGATAGAACACGAAAGACAAATAGGACAAACAGGCGTTACGGTACGTCCAAAACTATATATTGGTTGCGGAGTTAGTGGTGCTGTTCAGCATAGAGCAGGTATGGCAGAGAGTTCTAAGATTATCTCTATCAATACAGATGCTAATGCTCCGTTGAATGCAATAGCAGATTATACTATTATAGGTGATGCTTTCGAAATAGTACCTAAACTAATAGAATATTATAAAAAGAATAGTAAATAATCCATTAAAGATAAAATAATTATGGCTAATTTTTTTGATGATAATAAGGCTCTAAGATTTCAATTAGATAATCCTTTAATGGATGAAATTATTAGGCTAAAAGAGAGAGATTATAGAGATTATGGTAAAGAGGCTACAGCACCTAAAGATTTGGAAGATGCAAAAGACTCATATAATAGAGTATTGTCTCTAATCGGTGAAATAACTGGCGAAGTCTTGGACGTTAATGCCGAAAGCGTAGATTTGCAAGGCGTAAGAATAGAGGACAATGCTATAATATATGCCGATGGTACAAAAGAGAATCATAAAGTACTAACCGATGCTGGTGTCTATGGTTTATCTCTACCTCGCAAATACGATGGTTTGAACTTTTCTTACGTACCTTACGTTATGGCTGCCGAAATTGTGTCAAGAGGTGATTGCGGTTTTGCTAATATTTGGGGTTTGCAAGATTGTGCCGAGACTATTTACGAGTTTGGTGACGAACAACAAAAAAGTACTTACTTACCATTAGTTAATAAGGGATATACTTTCTCTATGGACTTGACGGAACCTGATGCTGGTAGCGATTTGCAGAGCGTTAGATTGAAAGCAACCTTCGATGAGAAAGAGAATTGTTGGCGTTTGAACGGTGTTAAACGTTTTATTACCAACGGAGACGCTGATATTAAGTTAGTATTGGCTCGTAGCGAGGAAGGAACAGTAGATGGTAGAGGTCTTTCTTATTTTATTCACGATAGAAAAGACGGCGGAGTAACAATAAGAAGAACAGAAAACAAACTTGGTATTCATGGTTCTCCAACTGCAGAACTTGTATTCACTAATGCTAAGGCTTATTTGGTAGGAGAGAGAAAATTAGGTTTGATTAAATATACTATGTCTTTGATGAACGGAGCAAGATTGGGCGTAGGAGCACAATCAGTTGGTTTGTCAGAGGCTGCTTATCGTCAAGCATTACAATACGCAAAAGAAAGAGAGCAATTTGGTAAGCCTATCATTAATTTCTTGCAAGTAAGAGAGATGTTGGCTAAGATGAGAGCCAAAACAGACGCTACAAGAGCATTGTTATATGAGACTGCAAGAGCCGTAGATATGTACAAAATCTATGAAGACATATCAAGAGAAAGAAAACTTGAGGCAGAAGAAAAACAAACTCTTAAAAGATATTCTCGTTTGGCAGATATCCTAACGCCATTATTGAAATTATTCTCTTCAGAATACGCAAATCAAAATACGTATGATTGTATACAAGTCTATGGTGGTTCAGGCTTTATGAAGGATTACCCATGCGAGCGTTTCTATAGAGATGCCAGAATCCTAACTATATATGAGGGTACATCACAACTTCAAGTCGTTTCCGCAATTAGAGGCGTTATTCAAGGCGGTTACCTAAATAGAATAAAAGAATACGAACAAACTCCAGTAGATAGCAAATTCGATGAGATGAGAAGCCTACTATCTACTCTAAGATCAGATTACGAAGAATGTTTTGCTAAGGTTGAGAGTTTTGGTTCTACAAGTGAGGCTTTCGAATTAAATTCTCGTCGTATGGTTGAGATTGCTGGTTATTTGATTATGGCTCATTTGCTTATCATTGACGCAAATAGAGATGATATGTTCTATCATTCTGCTCAATTAATGACCAAAATGGCAGAGGAGAAGATAAAAGAAAGAAAAGCCTTCATTACTTCTTTCACCGAGAGCGATTTAGAAGCATACAAGAATTTAGAATAGAATATTAAGACGTGCAAAGATTTAGAAAACAAGTCTTTGCCGTTTTTTTAATTCAAATAATAGAAAAACACATAAAACATATAAAACAATGGAAATTCATCATATATCACCCGAATTACTTACCTTAGAAAGAGTAAGTGAGATTATGGAAAAGGGTATGCACTTGGAATTGAGCGAAGAGTCCAAAAAACGCATTACCAAATGTCGTGAGTATCTTAACAACAAAATGGAGACACAGAAAGAGCCTATCTATGGTGTTACTACTGGTTTTGGATCTTTGTGTAATATCTCTATAAGCAAGGAACAATTGTCTCAATTACAAAAGAATCTTGTAATGTCTCACGCTTGTGGTTGTGGAGAAGAAGTACCTCACGAAATAGTTAAGTTAATGCTATTAAACAAGATACAATCACTATCTTACGGTAACTCAGGTACGCAACTTCAAACCGTTCAACGATTGGTAGATTTCTTTAATAATGATATTTATCCAGTTGTTTATCAATTAGGTTCATTAGGTGCAAGTGGAGATTTAGCACCATTAGCAAATATGTGCCTACCATTGCTTGGCTTAGGACAAGTAGATTATAAAGGAAAGAGAATTAGCGGAGCAGAGTTGAATAAACTAATGAACTGGCAACCAATAGAATTGCAAAGCAAAGAAGGTTTGGCTCTATTGAATGGAACTCAGTTCATGGGTGCTTTTGCTATGTACAATATCATCAAGGCTAAGAGACTTTCTAAGATGGCTGACCTTATTATGACGGTATCTTTGGAAGCCTTTGATGGTAGAATAGAACCTTTCTATGATAATGTTCATTTGGTAAGACCACACAAAGGACAATTGACTACTGCTCGTCGTATCAGACACTTATTAGAAGGTAGTGAGTTGATTAAACGTCATAAAGAGCATGTACAAGACCCTTATTCTTTCCGTTGTGTTCCACAGGTCCACGGTGCTTGCAAAGACGCTATCAACCATGTTGCTGATATCATAACAACAGAGATTAACTCCGCAACCGATAACCCTACTGTATTCCCAGATGAAGATATGGTTATATCGGCAGGTAACTTCCATGGCGAACCATTGGCTATCAACTTGGATTTCTTAGCAATAGCCGTTAGTGAGTTGAGTTCTATTTCCGAGAGAAGAACATATCAATTAATAGGAGCAAAGAGAGATTTGCCTTCATTCCTTGTTGCTAAACCAGGTGTAAATAGTGGTTTTATGATACCTCAATACGCTGCTGCAAGTATTGTTAACCAAAACAAAATGTTATGTATGCCTAACTCGGTAGATACTATCGATTCTTCACAAGGTCAAGAAGATCACGTATCTTTCGGTTCCAACGCTGCAACTAAAACATATCGTGTAGTTAATAATACAGAGAGAGTTTTGGCAATAGAGTTGTTCAACGCAGCACAAGCATTGGATTTCCGCAAACAAATGACTAATATGAAGTCTTCTACTATTATTGAGAAATTTGTTAGCGAATATCGTAAGAATGTTCATTTTGTAGAGAATGACGAAGTTATGTACGAATTGATACATAAATCTATCGACTTCATTCGTTCATATAAAATAGATTTTGAATAAGACATTTGTTTGAATACTTTATTCAAATGTGTTTTGATTCTAAATTATTATTTAAGCAACCTATTCTTTTCTATAAGAGTAGGTTACTTTTTCTTTATACTCGTTCTCCTTTGTCTAATCTGTTATGATTCTGTTGGGATTTTAGTTTTCGTAACTATATGATTAGTAGTACTTAAAATAAAGTGCCACTTTGCTGAAATAATATCAGTAGTTATTG
>CAVAII010000144.1:0-21049 GCA_963588535.1 Erysipelotrichaceae bacterium
ATATTAGGGAAATACCGAATAAGTATTTGAGGAGAGAAATCAAAAGGTGCACTTGTTAGATTTATGGAGGAAAAGTATAGGAAAAATAATTTTTTTTCATATCTTTGCATTCTTAAACTTAATTTGTTGATCTAAATTTTAGAGTTATGTCAATAAACAGTAAAACTAAAGAATTAAAAGAGAGGATGCAAGCTGCTTTGCAAGGAGGTGGAGAAAAAGCTATTGAAAAGCAAAAAGCGTCTGGAAAACTTACGGCAAGAGAACGTATAGTTGCTCTTTTGGACAAGGGATCCTTCCATGAGTATGACTTGTTTATACAACATGCTGGAAGGGATTTTGATATGGATAAAAAAATATTGCCAGGTGACGGCGTCGTTACTGGTACCGGTACAATAAACGGACATCCTGTTTGTATTTATGCACAAGATTTCACTGTATCTGGAGGTTCTTTGGGTTATATGCACGCAAAGAAGATCTGTAAGATTATGGATCATGCTATGGCTATGCGTACCCCTATTATAGGAATCAATGATTCTGGTGGTGCTCGTATACAAGAGGGCGTTAATGCTTTGGCTGGTTACGGCGAGATATTCTATCGTAATACTATGGCTTCGGGTGTTATTCCGCAGATTAGTGTTATCTTAGGTCCTTGTGCTGGTGGTGCAGTTTATTCGCCTGCTTTGACAGATTTTGTGTTCGTTGTTGATAAGATATCTAATATGTTTATCACCGGTCCGGATGTTATCAAGACTGTCTTGGGTGAAGAGATTACCAAAGAGGATTTAGGCGGTGCTCGTGTGCATGCAGAGATTAGTGGTAACGCTCATTTCTTTGCCGAGAGCGAACAAGAGTGTTTCAAACAGATACAAGATTTGTTCACTTACATACCTTGGAACAATTCTAAGAAAGCAGACTCTTTTGAACCTAAAAAACCTAGCACCAAAGAGTACAAAGTAGATGACGTATTCCCTACCGATCCTGCTCAGCCTTACGATGTAAGAAATATCATCAAAGGCTTAACTGACGCAAGCGAATTTTTGGAGGTTCAAGAGTTATTTGCTCCAAATATCGTTATTGGTTTCGGACGTATTGACGGTGAAACGGTAGGTTTTGTGGCTAATAATCCTGGTGCTATGGCAGGGGTTTTGGATTGTGATTCATCTGACAAGGCTGCAAGGTTTATTCGTTTCTGCGATGCCTTCAATATTCCACTTGTTACCTTAGTTGATTTGCCTGGTTACTTACCTGGTATAGATCAAGAGCATGCAGGAGTTATACGTCATGGTGCTAAAATCCTTTATGCTTACAGCGAGGCAACAGTTCCAAAGATAACAGTTATCCTAAGAAAGGCTTACGGCGGAGGATATATAGCCATGTGTTCTTCTCATCTAAAAGCAGATTTCGTATTTGCATGGCCAACAGCAGAAATAGCCGTTATGGGACCAGAAGGTGCAGCAAACATTATCTTCCGTAAGGAGATAAAAGAGGCAGAAGACTCAGAAAAAGTACGTCAAGAGAGAATAGACGAATATCGTAAGAAGTTCGCTAACCCATACGTTGCTGCGTCTTTCGGATATGTAGACTCTGTTATCAAACCGAGCGATACAAGAAAATGTATTGAGCATGCTTTGCAGATAACAAAGAACAAAAAAGTAGATTTGCCTAATAAAAAACATGGTTTACCACCATTCTAAAAATAAGGAGAAAAAGTTATGGCAGAAAACAAAACACAATATAGACAGTTATATGTTCAAGTGTCGATTGGCGAAGTATATGCCTTCATTCCGGGTAATGTGATGAAGATATTCGTTAAAAAAGGCAGTAAAGTAAAAAAAGGTCAGCCTTTGTTATCACTACACGCAATGAAGATGGATAATAATATTTGTGCCACAGTGGATGGAGTAGTTACAAAGATTAACGTAAAAGAAGGTCAGTCTATTTCCAAGAACGATATCTTGATACATATCGAGCCAGAAGAAAAATAAATTCTTTTAGTGGCAAAAGTGATTGGGATAATATCCTAACTTTACGAAGTGAGGTATACTTCTTAACAAAGGGTATACCTTACTTTTTTTCTTTATCTCCGATAGGATTTTTGTGGAAAAAGAAAACAAAATCCATAGTTCTTACCTAAAGAAAATAAACTCAAAAGATATTTTTCTAAACTCTTATTTTATTGAAATAAAGTAAAGAAATATTTTAGGGAAAAGCGAAGAAAACAAAAGAAATTGAAATATTATGCGATAAATATCAATATTAAGTTAAAAATTTCTTAACTTTGCCACCTAAAAAACTGATATATTTTATGGCAAATTTGAAGGAAATACAACAATATGTTACGGACTTGTTCGAGAAACAAGATTTCAAGAAACAACCATTGGTACTCTATGATCCAGTTCAATATACAATGAAGTTGGGTGGCAAAAAGTTGCGACCATTGCTTTTGATGTTGGCAGCAGATATGTTTTCAGCCGATTTGAAAGACACTGATAATGCTGCTATTGCGATAGAGTTAGCACACAATTTCACTTTGCTTCACGATGATATAATGGACGCTTCCCCTTTGCGAAGAGGCAAACCAACGGTATATCAAAAATTCGGCACCGATAAGGCAATATTGTCCGGAGATGTGATGTTCGCCAAAGCATACGACTACCTATTGAAATATGATAAGGAGAAAGCCACTGCTTTGATGAAAACACTTGCCGGAGTAATGGTTCAGGTGTGCGAAGGTCAGGCTTACGATATGAATTTTGAGCAACGCAACGACGTATCTGCCAAAGAATACATAACCATGATTAGTCTTAAGACGGCAGTATTATTAGTTGCTTCCTTAAAGATGGGTGCTATTATCGCAGGTGCTTCTGCTGAGGATATGAATGCTCTAACTGAGTTCGGTTTGTACCTTGGTATTGCGTTCCAGTTAAGAGATGATGTCTTGGATTGTTGGAGTGATTTGGAGGAGTTCGGCAAAGTTATTGGCAGTGATATAGTTGATAACAAGAAGACTATACTTTTCCTAACTGCTGTCGAGAAAGCAGACGAAAAAGACTTACAAGAATTGGTTAGTTGGTATTTAGAGAAGACTAATGACTTCCAAACCAAGAAGCAAAGAGTAATAGAATTGTTTGAAAAATACAAAGTAAGAGATGTTGTTGAGCAAATGATAGGACAATATACTATTCAAGCCTTAGCAACATTGGACAAAATAAATGTAGATGAGTCAAAGAAAGAGAATCTTAGGGCTTTGACCTCTCAATTAGTAGATAGAAAAAAATAATATCAAACAAGATGGAACCTTTCAAAGCATCGGAGTTAACACTTGCTGATAATGGTAGTCTATATCATATAAGACTTTTCCCAGATGAACTGGCGGACAATATTATATTAGTAGGCGATCCAAAAAGAGTAGATGTTGTTAGCAAGTTCTTCGATAATATAGAGTTAAAAAGGGTAAATAGAGAAATCGTTACTCATACCGGTACGTACAAAGGCAAACGTATCTCGGCAATGTCTACCGGTATGGGTGTAGATAATATCGATATCGTAATGACCGAAATAGATGCTGTAAAGAATATTGATTTACAGACTCGCACCCTTAACAAAGAACAAAAATCTTTGAATATAATTCGTTTGGGTACGACAGGTGCTTTGCAGAAATCTATGGATATCAATTCTTATATATGCTCCGAGTATGTAATAGGAATAGATGGTATGATGTGGTTCTACAATAACGCTCCTACGGCTATGGACGAGGATTTGCAAAGGGATTTCATTTCCTTTATGAATTGGAATAGTCCGTTGCCTACTCCATACGCTACCCACTGTTCTAACCTTCTATTAGAGAAGATAGCCTTCGATATGCCGAAAGGTATAACCATTACCGCACCAGGTTTTTATGGTCCACAGGGAAGACAGATCCGTGTACCATTATTAGATAATACCATCAACGATCGTTTACCTAATTTTGTATACAAAGACCGCAAGATAACCAACTATGAAATGGAGAGTTCGTCTTTGTATTGTCTAAGCAAGAATTTAGGACATAATGCTCTGACTATATGCAATGTTATCGCTAATCGTCAACAAGGTACATTTGCCAAAGATTATAGTCAGTCGATGAACAAATTGATTCAAACTGTGTTGGATAGGATTTAGTTTATTTGCGTTTTTATGATTTGATAACAAGTATTTATGCACACTCTTTGTAACATAAAATCTGTATTAAGACAATCGATTCTAATTGTTTGTTGTGCTGTTGTCTGTTTCTCTTGTTCTAATAACGGGAAATCAGATAACAAGGTTACTTTGTCGCAAAGTACTGTTACCAATATTATGAAAGACGTAGTAAATGCCGAATACATGGTTAGAAACTCTGCCAAAGACTCCTTAGAAGCCGAACAAATGACTAATGACTACATGCAAAGTATCTGCAAACACTATAATACCACCGTTGAGGTGTACGAACACGACCTAAGGATCTATTTGCAGAAAGATAAACAGATGAAGAATATTTTGGAAAAAATTCAAAGATAATGTTAGTTAAGACTTTTGGAAGTGCCATACAAGGTATAATTGCAACAACTATTACAGTTGAGGTTACGGTAGGACAAGGAATTAATTTCTTTCTTGTAGGCTTACCAGACAATGCCGTAAAGGAATCACAACAACGTATTTCCTCTGCACTAAACACATACGGCTACAAAATACCAGGTAAGAAAATAGTAATCAATATGGCTCCGGCTGATATAAGAAAGGAAGGTAGTGCGTACGATTTAACTATCGCTGTCGGAATATTAGCCGCCAGTGAGCAGATAACCAATGCCGAGGAGTTGAATGAATACCTTATTATGGGCGAGTTATCTTTGGATGGTTCATTACGTCCGATTAAGGGAGCCTTATCTATTGCTATGCAAGCAAAACAAGAAGGTTTCAAAGGATTTATTCTCCCTAAAGCCAACGCCAAAGAAGCGGCAATAGTACAAGGTTTGGATATCTTAGGCGTTGATAATATTCTGCAAGTAATCAACTTCTTTAACAAAGTGGATACAATAGAGAAGGAAGTTATAGACGTAGAGAAGGAGTTCGAAAAAGGACTTCTTAACTACGATTTAGACTTTGCCGACGTCAAAGGACAAGAGAATATCAAAAGAGCAATGGAAGTGGCAGCCGCTGGTTCTCATAATGTCCTATTAATAGGTCCTCCGGGTAGCGGAAAAACAATGCTCGCCAAGAGATTGCCAAGTATTCTACCGCCTTTAACCTTAGAGGAGAGTTTGGAGACAACTAAGATTCACAGTGTAGCAGGTAAGATTAGTTCTCGTTCATCTTTGGTCAGCGTTAGACCATTTCGTGCACCGCATCATACAATAAGCGATGTTGCTTTGGTAGGTGGTGGGGCTTATCCTCAACCAGGAGAGATTTCTTTGTCGCATAATGGTGTCTTGTTCTTAGATGAGTTGCCTGAGTTCAAACGTAGTGTTTTGGAAGTCTTACGTCAACCTATGGAAGAGAGAGTTATAACTATTTCTCGTACCAAACAAACTATCGAATACCCTGCTTCTTTTATGCTTGTCGCTGCTATGAACCCTTGTCCTTGCGGTTATTACAATCACCCTACTATTCCTTGTACTTGTGGTGCAGGTGCGGTGAATAGATATATGAGTAAGGTCAGCGGTCCGTTATTAGATCGTATCGATATCCAAATAGAAGTTATCCCTGTGCCGTTTAAGGAGTTGTCCGAACAGAGAACAGGCGAAAAAAGTGAGGTAATACGTCAGCGAGTAGTTAATGCACGCAAGATACAAGAACAGAGATTCAAAGACTTTGAGAACGTACACTGCAATGCTCAGATGACACCAAGACTAATGAAAGAGTTCTGTCAAATAAATGAGCAATCAAAGACTTTGATTAAGAACGCAATGACCAAACTTGGCTTGTCGGCAAGAGCGTATGATAGAATACTTAAGGTCTCTCGTACAATAGCCGACTTACAAGGCGAGAAAGATATCTTACCTCAACATATAGCCGAAGCAATCAACTATAGAAGTTTGGATAGAGAGTCTTGGGGAAGATAAACTCTAAGAAAGATTATTCTTTTATTTGATAAATGTCAGGGAGATTACGTCCTAATCCGTCCCAATCAAATCCGTAGCCAATGATAAATTCATTGCTTATCTCTCTACCTATATATTTAATTGTGTAATCACCTTTGAAACTATTAGGTTTGAACATTAAGGTACAGATCTCAAGACTCTTTGGCTGTTTTTCCTGCAGTTGTTTTAATAACTCGCCCATTGTCTTGCCTGAGTCCACAATATCTTCTACTATTATCACATCTTTGCCTTTTATGTCCTCATTCAAACCGATTAATTCCTTTACCTTACCAGTAGAAGAAGTGTTATTATAAGAAGCAAGTTTGACAAAAGAAATCTTACATAACCCTTCTACCCTCTTAAATAAATCACTTGCGAACATAAACGCCCCATTCAAGACCACAACGAATAGAACGTTCGCCTTGTCTTCGTAATCTTTGTTGATTTTATCTGCAAGCGTCTTTACAATCTCTTGCAATTCGCTATTAGTTATGTATTTGTGCAGTTGCTTTCCTCTAATTGTCATCTCTTTTCTATTTAACACTCAAAAAACTCTTTTATACTTTTTATTATATAGTCTTGTTGCTCTTTCGTTAGTTCTGTGTGCATAGGTAAAGACAATACCTGGTCGGCTAACATAGTAGATGCCTCCAACGTAGAGTGAGTTCTGGCAATTGTTTTCAAAGCCTCTTGATCGTGTAACGGCACTGGATAATATATCATCGCAGGAATATCCTTCGAAGCCAAATATTCTTTCAAGGCGTCTCGCTTTCCGTCCAACACTCTCAAGGTATATTGATGATAACTATGTATAGAATATTCGTTTTCCTTAGGAGTAATTATATTAGGTATGTTTTCCAACTCGGAAGTATAGTAATGAGCCGCCTTTCTACGACTTTCGATGTATTTATCTAAGTGTTTTAGTTTGACATTCAAGACAGCAGCCTGCAAACTATCCAAACGAGAGTTGCAACCAACCATTTGATGATAATATTTTTGCTTACTGCCGTGATTAGTTATCATCTTGATCCTCTCAAACAACTGATCGTCATCGGTAAACAACGCACCACCATCACCAAAACAACCAAGATTCTTGCTAGGGAAGAAAGACGTACAACCAATATTACCGATTGTTCCAAGTTTCTTACGAGTCTTGTCGCTAAAAATATAATCCGCACCCAAGGCTTGTGCAGTATCTTCTATTACGTATAGATTATATTTCTTTGCCAAGTCCATTATCGCCTCCATCTCGGCTGCTTGTCCGAATAAATGCACAGGAATGATTACTTTTGTCTTGATAGTAATAGCAGATTCTATGTTTTTAAGGGTAGAAACAAAGTAATCCTCATCAACATCTACCAAAACAGGATGAAGTTTTAACAAACCAATAACCTCTGCTGAGGAAACAAAAGTAAAATCTGGGCAAATAATCTCGTCCGATGGTTTCAAATCCAAAGCCATCAAAGCAATCTGCAAAGCATCTGTACCATTTGCACAAGGTATAACATGCTTTACGTTAAGGTATGTTGCTAAATTCTCTGCAAATTCATTAACCTGCGGACCATTAATAAAACGTGCGGACGTAATAACATCCTTTATAGCATTATCTACTTCTTTTTTTATGGCGGCGTATTGCGTTTGCAAATCGACCATTTGTATTTTTTTCATAGTTATCTTTTCAGATTTGACGTTGCAAAGATACGCAATTATTTTCAATAATAATGATAAAACCTTTTTTAATAAATAACTTTTGGAAATACTTTTAGGAAAGAAAAGGGCAAAAAAATAAGCGCCCCTTCTAGGACTTGAACCTAGGACCCCATGATTAACAGTCATGTGCTCTAACCAACTGAGCTAAAGAGGCGTGTTCATTAAAACGTTTGCAAAATTACGTCAATTATTTTTATTACCAAAATTTTTTAAGACTTTTTTACATAAATTTTTTATTCTCTTTGCTTATCATTTTGATAAATAACAAGATAACCAAACAAGATTTTTTCTCTTTTTCTTTATCACTTTTGCCTTTTTTGTATGATTTTTCTGTGTTATTTTGCGAAAATCTCCAAAAATATTCACTTTCTAACGCATTTTTCTCATTTTTTCTCCCCTTTCTCTCTTATCCCATAATTACGTTCTTTTGAATACCTCCCCTAATAATTCTCCTCACCCTCTCCTTCTCTCACTATTTTTTATCAAAAAAGGAGAATAGAACATCTTTTAGAGATACGATTTTAACGATATCTAATTTCGTCAAAATAATTACTGATTTCATCAAAATAATTACTGATTTTATCAAAATAATTACTGATTTTATTCGATTCTTTACTGATTTTATTTTGCTAAAATCAGTACTTATTTTCACCTCTATTAATCAAATAGTTACAAGCCCTAAAAATCTCCTCTCTTCTCCTCCATTTCCGTCCCTCAAAAAAGGACTTATAAGGAAAATAGAACATTTTCACTCCATAACTTCGCTTTCCTCTCCGAAATCTTTATAATAAATTATCTTTCTCATTGTTACGACTATCAGCAAGACAGAACACGCAAATTTCTTTACTATTATCAGACTAGTAAGTCAGTTTTTTTGTAAATTTGCACCAAAATGAAGCATATACTATGATACTTTCAAGGGATGAAGCCGAAAGAAGGCTGCAAGAAATATTTCACTTAGACCATTTTTATGATGAGCAATGGTTTGCTATTAATAGATTGTTGCAAGGCGAACGAATACTTATGATAGAAAAGACTGGTTTTGGTAAATCGCTTTGTTATCAATTTCCCGCAACTCAATTCGATGGTCTAACGATAGTATTTTCACCCCTAATTGCTTTAATGCGAGATCAAGTAGAGTCTCTAAACAGATTAGGTATAAGTGCTGGAACGATTAATTCTAACGAAGACAAAGAAACAAACGACCAAACCTTACAAAGAGCAATTAATGGAGAAATCAAAATCTTATATATCGCCCCCGAAAGACAAAATAGTGATGTTTGGCAAGACGCATTATATCAAATGAATATCTCTATGATTGTTGTCGATGAGGCACATTGTATATCTCAATGGGGACATGATTTTCGCCCTGCATTTAGACGTATCAAAAACATCGTTAGAGATTTTCTTCCAAAGAATATGCCTATACTTGCCACCACTGCAACTGCTACCAAAAGAGTTCAAAAAGATATAGAAGATCAATTAGGTGGGCATCTATCCATTATTCGTGGTAATCTTATCCGTCCCAATTTTAGATTTTTTGTTATAAAAACCAAATCAGAAGACGAAAAGATGATTTGGCTTAGACGATACCTTAACAAAATGCCAGGTACAGGATTATTATATGCAGGCACACGAGTTCAAACCGAATTATATGCAAGATGGTTGGAGAAAAATAATATCTCATCCATAGAATATAACGCCTCTTTGGATAGTGATAGTCGCAAGGAAATAGAACAAGGACTAAAAGAAAATCGTTGGAAATGTGTTGTTGCCACTAATGCTCTCGGTATGGGAATAGATAAATCGGATATTCGTTTTATAATACATCTACAAATGCCCGCATCTCCTATCCATTACTATCAAGAAATCGGTCGTGCGGGACGTGATAACGAAATAGCCTATATCATTTTATTTTTTAACCAAACACAGGTAGGCAATACTATGGAAGATTGTCAACTTCCTTTGGCATTCATAGAAAATGCGAGACCTACGGAAAATAAATACCAAATGGTTATAGATGCTTTGAAAGAAGAACCCTTGGGAGAGAAAGAACTTGCTTTAAAAACCGATTTGAGTACAACTGCAATTAGAACTGTTCGCGAGGATCTTATAGACATGGGTATTATTCACGAAGTTAAGATAGGTAGAAGTAAAAAATACGAATACACATACAATGCTCCAAAATTAGATATGTCTATATTTGATGCTCTTAACGAAGCCAAGAAAAATGATTTGCAGAAAATGGTAGATTATGTGTTTACCAATGAGCCTAGAATGAAATATTTGTGTGACTATTTAGGAGATACAACTACACAATCTTACCAAAGAACTTGTGATAATACGGGATTAAAGAAAAGGACAGTAGAGGTTACCGAAGCAGATCTAAAAGATGTCCAAGACTTTAAAGACAATCTTTTCCCTGTATTAGAATTCAATGGGAGGACAAGTTTAATAACTGGCGTAGCATCCTCTTATTATGGAATGTCTGTTGTTGGTAAGGCTATACATAGATGTAAGTATGAGAACGGGGGAGATTTTCCAGATTTTTTGATTAGAAGAACCTTAAAAGCGTACTATAAACATTTTGGTAAAGACTACGCTTTTGATCTTATACTATATGTCCCTCCGACAGAGTCAGGAGATTTGGTAAAACACTTTGCTCAAAAAATAAGTAATATATTGAAGATTCCATTTTCTGACGGATTAAAAAAAGTTCATCAAACCAATCCACAGAAACAATACCAAAACCACTATGGTAAAAAAGAGAATGTAAAAGATGCCTTTACCATAGATTTGGACGTTTTGGATAAGAAAATTTTGCTTATAGACGATATATATGATAGCGGTGCAACAATAAAATCCATAGGAGGAATGTTAACTAAACAAGGAGCAAAAGAAATTGCACCCCTAATAATTGCAAAAACTATTAAAGGAGATAATATTTAAGAAATAACTATGAATAAGATAAATAAATCAGAACTCGCATATTGGATAGCACTTGCACATATAGAAGGTATACCCACGACAACAAAAATGGAAGTAGTTGTTAGTTGCTTTAATAACAATAAACAACTTTCTGCTTTTTTTACTGCCGAGAATAAAGATAAAACAAAGATCTATTCTCTTCCCGAGAAATATATTGATACTATAAATCAAAGCAATAAATCTATTACTAATTCTGCTTTTATGGCAGAAAATCTATTAGAACAAGGTTATGATATCATTACAGTATTAGATGAGTTTTATCCAAAAAACTTGAAAAAGAATCTAAAATACAATGCTCCTCTTATACTATATACAAAAGGCAACAAAGAACTTCTTAAGAAACCTGCTACTGCTATTGTTGGCTCACGCAAATCAGGAGATAAAGCGATAGAATTTACCGATCGTATTGCAAAAAAGGAGGTCGCTAAGGGTAATGTTATTGTTAGTGGATATGCAAAAGGGGTAGATTTACAAGCCTTAAATTCTGCAGTTATGGCAAATGGTGAAAGTATAATAGTCTTACCACAAGGTATTACTACTTTTACGAGTGGTTATAAACAAGTGTATCGTCAGATAATTAATGGCCAAGTTTTGATTTTAAGTACTTTTCATCCTAATGCTGGTTGGAGTACAGGATTGGCTATGGCTAGGAATAGTACTATATATGCTCTTGCAAATAATATCTTTGTTGCAGAATCAGATAATAAAGGCGGAACTTGGAGTGGTGTTCTAAGTGGAATCGATAGGCAACGTAAGAATAAAGAGGATATATCAATTTTTGTAAGAATAGAAGATGGGGAACAAAATGCTAACAGGGATTTAGTATTAGCAGGAGCTAAGGCAGTCGATGGTCAAGGTAATCTTTTAAAAACAGAGAATGTTATAGAGGATCTTAATGATATAACGAAAAAGATACGTCAAATTCTTAGTAATCGTGAATTAAGATCAATAGAAATTATAAAACAATTAGACATTAATTGGAAGGAAGATAAAATGAAACGTTTTTTAGACTCTCTTTCTTCCAAAGGTGTAATCAAACGCCGAAAAGGTAAATACAACGTCTACACAATAGAGAACAATCCTCCTTCGTTGTTTTAATAAGAATCGTAAGTCTAATCAAGATAAAAGGTATTGTTTCTTTATTTAATGATACCTCCTTATCTTTCTTTTATTTATTCTCTCTCGTAAGCGAATAGAATAAGAAGAAATAACAAATAAACCATAGTTATTGCGGAATAGCGGTGGCAAATTGGGAAAAATATAGTATATTTGCAAAAATTTTTTAGATGAAGAAATTGGATAGCACAATGGAATTATTAGAGGTCAATAACGAACCCTTTACTATTATAGGTATATCGGGGTCCGAACCTTTCTATTTCCATGCTGGTCAAATGCACAGACAACTAAACTTGGATTTTAAGAGAGTTCAAGACTTTGAGTTCTACGATGAAGACAATAATAAATTCTTTTCACTCCCTACTTGCATATATCCAGACCCTGAAAATGGGTTGTTATTCTTGCTAATATCTAATAGAAAACCGCTTTTGAAAGGTTTAGACAAACCAAATATTATTTTGCTCATAATAGGTCGAGATAGTTTGATGAAAAGTACTGAATTGATTAAGCAAATAAGAACTCTTATGAATATAAGTTGGTGCAAAAAATTTTTCTATTCAGAAGACGAACAGGAAGAGCCTATACAAGAGCCAATAAAGTCTGTACAAACTATAGATCTTTTCGGAGAAACGTCCGAGAAGACAAGTGCTTATAGCAGAATTAAGAAGAAAAGAAAGAATATAGTTAAGAGTCTTAGTTTTAATGCCGAAGTAATCGCAAATCTTAAGGAAGGTCTGACCTATAACCTATTAAGAGAAACATCTGGAGACCCTTCTTCGAAAGAGGAAGAGAAAACAAACGAGGTTACACAATATGAAGTGTTAACTCTTAATTAAGAAAAGGAGATATTAGACTATGAAAAATATTGGGTGGAGAGAAAGGAAATTGCTAAGTGGCATATTTTTTGATTTTAAGACAAGACTATCAATTATATATACAATATAAAACTAACTTTTAATACCTATTATTATCGTGAATAGTGTAGATACATTAAAAGAACAAATCAACAAGGATAGATTGCCACAACATATTGTCATAATAATGGATGGCAATGGACGTTGGGCACAAAAACGACACAAGGAAAGAATATTCGGACACCAGAATGGCGTAACTGCCGTTAGGAATGTATGCGAAGCTGGAGCAGAACAAGGAATAAAGTATTTGACTTTATATACTTTTTCGAAGGAGAATTGGAATAGGCCAAAAGAAGAAGTAGATGCTTTAATGCAAATGCTTGTCGTAACCATAGGCAACGAAGAAAAGACGCTTATGGATAATAATATTCGCCTAACAACAATAGGCGATTTTATGGAATTGGGAGAAGATACCCGCAAGGCTCTAAATGATATTATCCATAAGACAGAAAAAAACACAGGTATGACACTTGTCTTGGCTTTGAACTATTCTTCTCGTTGGGAAATAGTAACGGCTGTAAAGAATCTAACTACGGATATCTGCAATAACAAAATAAAGAAAGAGGATATCGATGAAAAACTCTTTGCCTCTTATCTTCAAACCAAAGATATGCCTGATCCTGATTTGCTTATACGTACTTCGGGCGAGGAGAGGATAAGTAATTTCTTGCTTTGGCAGATTGCTTATAGCGAGTTGTATTTTACGGACGTTCTTTGGCCAGATTTTTCGAAAGAAGACTTTTATAAAGCAATTTTGAACTATCAAAAACGTGAAAGAAGGTTCGGAAAAACCTCTGAACAAATAGAAAAAAGCGAAAAAAAGTAGTTGTCATAAAATGAAATTGAAATATTAACGTTATAATAGTTGTTTTGCTCTCTACACACAAACATTTAAAGTAAAATATAATGAAGAACATAAAATATATAGTTGTACTGATCTTTCTAATATGTTGCTGCAAAAGTCTATATTCGCAACAAGAGACAGAATTGATATACCTTGATTATTATTCTCCAAAAGAATATGAGATAGGAGATATAATTGTTACTGGTGCAGATAATTTGGATAATTCAAGTGTTATTCTTTTGGCAGGGATATCAGTGGGCGAGAAAATAAAGATACCTTCTGATAAATTCTCTACTGCAATAGAAAAACTATGGAAACAAGGTATCTTTGAGGATATACATATATATATTACGAAAGTTAAAGGTAAGACTATATTTTTGGAATATAACCTAAAGACTAAACCACGTCTTTCACATTTTAGTTTTCAGGGCGTGTCAAGAAGTGAGGGCGACAAGATAAAAGAGCGTTTGGGTATAATGATGGGTGATGTTGTAACCGATAACCTAAAGACTAATTGTACTAACGCCATACATGATTATTTTGCAGACAAAGGATATTATAACGCAAAGACCGAAATAATAGAGCAAATGGATACTTCTTCGCATAGAAAGGAATGCCATTTGACTTTTAAGATAGATAAGGGCGAAAAGGTTCGTATTGCTCATATCAATATAAGCGGTAACGAATATTTCTCGGACAAAAAGATTCGTCGTAAGATGAAAGACACTAAGGAATATCGTTGGTGGCGTTTTTGGAAGTCTTCTCGTTTGATTGAGGACGATTATAAGGCAGACAAAGACTTAGTTATAGAGCAGTATAACAACGAAGGTTTTCGTGATGCAGCAATTACTTGGGATACTACCTATATCCAGCACAATGATAACAAACGTGATGAGATTATTATCAATATGAATATATACGAAGGTAAGAAATATTATTTTCGTGATATCACTTGGGTCGGCAATACCAAATATACCTCACAAGAACTATCAGATCGTTTGCGTATCAACAACGGAGACCCATATAATAAGGAACTCCTAACACGCAATGTCAATTATGACCCAACCGGAAAGGATATTTCGTCTCTCTATATGGACGATGGTTATCTTTTCTTTAGAGTTATGCCGACTGAAATCAACATTGACAACGACTCTATCGACATAGAAATGCGTGTATATGAGGGTTCACAAGCACGAATTGGCAAAGTAGATATCACAGGTAACACCACAACTAATGATTTTGTTGTTCGCAGAGAGTTAAAGACTATTCCAGGACAGTTGTATTCAAGAGACGACCTTATACGTTCTATTAGAGAGATACAACAATTAGGTTATTTTAATAACGAGAAAATAAATCCTAAGGTAGAGCCTAATGTTCAGAACGGAACAGTAGATATTACCTACGAATTAATGGAAGAGAACAATGGTAATATGGTAAATGCCTCAGGTGGTTGGGGCGGAGGAATGCTTATCTTGCAAGCAGGATTCACTTTTACTAATTTCTCTACTCGTAAATTCTTTGATTGGGATGCTTGGCGTCCATTACCTGTGGGCGATGGTCAAAGAGTATCTATTAGTGTGCAGACTAATGGTTCTTATTACTATGGTGGTTCGCTTTCTTTCACAGAACCTTGGCTTGGTGGCAGAAAACCTACTTCCCTAACGGCAGGTATCTATTATAGTTATCAAGATGATTCCTACTATTACGATGTTAGCAACTATCATATTAGTATCTTGGGTGCTAGTGTATCTATTGGCAAACGTTTGAAATGGCCAGATGATTATTTCACCTTCTCTCAGGGTATCAAATACCAACTATATGATGTTAAGAACGCTTCTTCATTTATTATGAGCACAGGTAAGGCTAATAATCTTGCTTATTCTGTTGCTTTGGGTAGAAACTCTGTTGACCAACCTATATATCCTCGTTCTGGTAGCGAAGTTGTAGTAGAAGGTGCCTTTACTTTCCCTTATTCTTTCGTTAATGGTAAGGATTACACCCAACTTACAACACAAGAAAAGTACAGATGGTTAGAGTATTACAAGATTAATTTGCGTGCTAATTGGTATTTGAATGTTGTTGATAATTTAGTTCTATCTGCTCGTTCAAGATTTGGTTTTTTGGGCAGATACAATACAGATATAGACTATTCTCCATTCGAAAGATATTACTTAGGTGGCGATGGTCTAACAGGTTATTCTTTGGACGCAAGAGAATTAATCTCCCTAAGGGGTTATGATTATGCTGCTCTATCACCTGATAATGGTGCTACGGTATTTGACAAATTCACAATGGAGTTGCGTTACCCTATAACCTTAAATCCAAGTGCTAGTGTCTATGTTTTGGCATTTGCAGAAGGCGGTAACTCTTGGTCAAACTTTAATAGTTTCTCTCCATTTAAGATGTATCGTTCTGCAGGTGTGGGAGTAAGATTATATATGGCGATGTTCGGTTTGATAGGTTTCGATTGGGGTTATGGATTTGACCCTGCATTCGGCGAGACTAACAGAAGCAAAGGACATTTCCATATCTCGCTTAACGGATCTATCGACTAAGGGAAGTTATTATAGAATATAAGACGATAGATAAAAGAAAGTATCAAAGATAGATAGAAGAAAAAAGAACAGAAAGAAAAAACTTGAAAACAAATAACGATATGAAAAAGGTATTGATTTTAACGGTTTTGATGTTGTGTGGAATGATAACCTCCGCACAAAAGATTGCTTGCGTAGATTCTGATTATATCCTAAGCAATATGCCAGAATACAAACAAGCACAAAAAGAACTTGAAGACGCTTCTCTACAATGGCAGAAAGAAGTTGAAGACAAGTTGGCTGAAGTAGATAAGATGTACAAACAATATCAAACCGAGGCACTATTATTGCCAAGCGATTTGAAGACAAAGAAAGAAAACGAGATAGTTGCAGCCGAGAAAGCAGCAAAGACTCTACAAAAACAAAGATTTGGTAATGATGGAGATTTGGCTAAAAAACGTTCGGAATTAGTTAAACCAATCCAAGACAAAGTCTATAATGCTATCGAGAAATTAGCACAAGAGAAGAACTATGTTGCAGTCTTTGACAAAGCAGCAGGTGCAACCCTTTTGTACGTTAGTGATAAGAATGATATATCCGATTTGGTTCTTAGCGAATTAGGTTATAAGGCTAATAGTTCTTCTAAAAAGCGTTAGGAAAAGAGAGAATAGATTTTTGTAAGAAAACAAAAAAGAGGATTCTTCTTTGAGAAAAAAGAGAAAATAAATCATAAGACAAACTTTAATAATAAAAATAATAATGAAAAAAGCAGTAAAATTATTGGTATTTGCAGCCTTGTTGAGTTTCTTTGCTGTAAATACAAACGCACAGAAAGCAGTAAAATTAGGACATTTTAATTCAAGAGATTTGATTCAAAAAATGCCAGACTACGCAAGAGCACAAGACACCCTTAATCAAGAGATGACCAAACTTCGTACAGAATTGTCTGAGATGCAGCAAGAAATAGAGAGACTTAGTGCTGAGTACGATGCAAAGAAAGACCAACTTTCTGACCTTTTGAAACAAACAAAAGAGAAAGAGATTAAAGATGCTTACACTAGATACCAAAGTCATCAAAGCAATGGTCAACAATTATTGGCTAATAAAGAGTCTGAATTGACCGATGCTATATACCAAAAAATTAAAAAAGCAGCAGAAAATGTAGCCAAAGCAAACAAATTTGATTACATATTCGAAGCCAACCAAGTTCTTTGGTATGCAGGTGATAGCGACGACATTACACCGTTAATAGAAAAAGAATTGGGAATAAAATAAAATAATTTTGCCGATTTTTTTTGTAGAATCAAAAAATCGTTGTAATTTTGCAAACGCAAATGGGCGGATATGGCGTAATTGGTAGCCGCGCTAGACTTAGGATCTAGTCTCGTACGAGGTGAGAGTTCGAGTCTCTCTATCCGCACAAAAGAAAAGTTGAGGTTTTATGCTTCAACTTTTTCTTTTTTCTATTATTTCCTCTTCCCTCCCCTTAAAATACTAATTTGTGAGTATTGCCCAGCGACTAGAATGGTAGTAATTTTGCACTTGTAAAACGAGAACATAGTGCCTAAAACATTATTATAATTGTTCCTTAATTTTTCAAGGGAGGTAAATCCGAAAATGGTTTATCTCCTTTTACTTTTAGGACTATTCTTAGACTTAATCTTCTAATAAGATGGCACTTTATCAAAATATTCTGGCACTTTATCAAAATATTATCAGAGATTATCAAAATAATATCAGAGAATATTTCAATAAAGTCTGATATTATTTCAATAAAGTCTGATATTATCAAAATATTATCTGATATTATTTCAACAAAGTTAGAGATTATTCAAACAAAGTTAGAGAAAAGTAGTAATTTTGCAAAACGAAATTTAACAAAGATGGACATAGAACAGATAATAAGGCAGAGACATAGCGTAAGATCGTATCAGGACAGAAAGATTGAGGAAGAAAAAATAGATATCCTTAACAAAGAAATAGATAGAATCAATAAAGAAAGCAACCTTAAGATAGAATTAGTTACCGAGGACAAAGAGGCTTTTAGTACAATGCTTGCCCATTATGGTAAATTCTCTAATGCCTTCAATTATTTCGCAATTATTGGCAACAAGAACGAAGATTTCGCCGAGAAAGGTGGATATTATGGCGAGCAACTGGTACTCCTTGCTCAGCAATTGGGATTGAATACCTGTTGGGTTGGACTTACTTACAGCAAAAAGAATAATAAACTGCAATTGAAGGAAAATGAGAAACTTCTGTGCGTAATCTCTGTTGGTTATGGCGTTAATCAAGGCTATGATCACAAGATAAAATCCTTTGATAAGGTAACAAAGAACGTTCAAAACCCTCCCGAGTGGTTCAAACGTGGAGTAGAGTTTGCCCTTTTGGCACCTACTGCCATTAATCAGCAACAATTTTGCTTTACTTTGCAAGGTAATAAGGTCGGTTTGAAAAGAAAATTGGGTCCTTACTCAAAAATAGACCTTGGTATAGTAAGATATCATTTCGAATTGGGGGCAGGTAAGGAGAACTTCTCTTGGCAAGAGTAGATTTTAAGTTTTTAACAAAATAATATATAAAGAAAGGATGGCATAAACAGAATGGAAAAGCGTAAAAGGAGTACAAAAGAGTGGATTAGAAGATATGTAAGTTTTATTTTCATACTATTTATTATAGCATTTGGCACTTCGCTCTCAATAAGAGCCAACTTAGGTTCCTCTCCTATCTCCGCACCGCCGTACGTTCTATCCTTAGTGCCAAGAATAGGCATGAGTATGGGCACAATAGTGATTTGTATGCATGTACTATTCATCTTGTTGCAGATTCTACTACTAAGAAAAGACTATGAACTAAGACAACTAACGCAGATATTAGTCTCTTTCCTTTTTGGTTTCTATACTGACCTGACGATGTGGATGACCAGTTTCTTACAAGTACCTGTTGATATAACACCTTTTGTTGGCTATCCGTTACGTTTTGTAGAGTTATTGATAGGTGGTGGATTGTTGGCATTCGGTATTGCTTGTGAGGTTAGATGTGATTCTCTTATCTTGGCAGGTGAAGGTTTGCCGTTGGCAATATCGCAAGCGACCAAACAGGAATTTGGTAAGGTAAAGATATGTTCGGATACTAGTTTGGTTTTGATTGGAGTTATCTTTATGTTTATTTTCTTTGGTCATTGGGATTGGGAGATGGTCGGCGTAGGTACATTGGTTAGTATGTTCTATGTTGGTTATATGGTTAGAATCTTTTCTCCGCATCTTTCATGGCTTAACAAGATTTTCATCCCCAAAACAGAAAGACAAACAATACAAGAGAAGCGTTAAGCAATAGGTATGATCCTTCTTTTTTATTCTAAGTATTTTAATGCAAGGTATATTTCGCTTTGCATGGCGAATAATAAGGCTTTCTCGTTAGCGTTGAAACGGGAGGAATGTAGATTGTATATGTCCTCACCCTCTATATGTGTGCCGAGACGGAAATAACATGCTGGGATAACTTGTCCAAAATACGCAAAATCTTCTGCCGTCATACGCATATCTGCCTCTTGTATCATATCCTTACCTAATAATTCCGTAAGACTATTAGTAACGAACTCCGTTAGTTGAGGATTGTTATACACAAATGGATAACCGTGATCAACAAAGACATCTGCCGTACAACCAAATGCTTTAGCTGTGTTCTCACTTATTCGCTTTATTAGATCATGGCATTGTTTTCGCCAGTCTTCATCAAAAGTCCTAATGATACAATCCATATTTACCTCATTAGGAATAATATTCGTACGACCTTCGGCAATAAATCTCCCGACAGAGAAAGTAGTTGGCATAGTAGGATTAGCATTGCGAGAGACTATCGTTTGCAACGCCGTAACCACTTGACAAGCTGCCACCACAGGATCTATATCCAAATGCGGAGTTGCACCATGTCCCCCCTTGCCTATTATCTTAATGTATATCTCATCCGTAGATGCCATCATCTTGCCTTTTCTTAGGGCAATATGTCCGCATGGTAACTCAGGGGTACAATGAAACGCCATTATAGCCTCTGGCTTTACTTCGTTAAATATACCAGCCTTTATCATAGAGATAGCACCGCCAGGATATTCCTCCTCACTTGGCTGAAAGATAAACATTATTCGCCCCGAGAAAGTATCTTTTAACTCATTTAATATCTTAATCGTACCCAACAAAGTCGATAAATGCAAGTCATGACCGCAAGCGTGCATAACTCCTTCGTTAATACTCTTAAATTCTAAATTCGTCTCCTCTTTTATAGGTAAGGCATCCATATCGGCACGCAAAGCAATACAACGCTTTTCAGGGTCTTTGCCGTCTATAAAGCCGAAAACACCATAGCCATATATATTATTGTTGTACTTAATCCCCCACTCGTCTAACTTGTTACAAATAAAACGAGAAGTCTCTTTTTCTTTTTTTGATAATTCGGGGTGTTGATGAAAATATCTGCGGAAGGAGACTACCTGATCATAATACTTCGCTGTAAGCGATTTGATTTCTGTCTTGTCTATCATACGAAAAAACTTTGAGCCACTTAACAGACTTGAACTGTTGACCTACGCATTACGAATGCGTCGCTCTACCAGCTGAGCTAAAGTGGCATAAAAAAAAGTGTCCTTGCAGGGACTCGAACCCTGGACCCATTGATTAAGAGTCAATTGCTCTACCAACTGAGCTACAAAGACAACAATTTTTGCTATTTGCGTTTGCAAAATTACACATTTTTACGTTACTGACCAAACTTTTTTCAAAAAAACTAAAAAATAACATCATTTTTCTTCCGTATCATAGTTGGAAAATGTTATTTGATAGTATTTTATTCAAT
>CAVAII010000144.1:21123-37058 GCA_963588535.1 Erysipelotrichaceae bacterium
ATCGAAATATTATCTAACTTTATCAGAATAAAATCAAATATTATTCAAATATTATCTAACTTTATTAGAATATTATCTAACTTTATTTTGATAGAATCATACTCTACCAAAATAATAGTTTCGGTACTAACGATTAGTTAATCGCTTATCAATCTAAGATTAGTTTTCTACTCAAAACTAACCTTAGGGGCTTTCTCACTTCCTTGATCTGATGTGAAATATTCCTTAGCCTTGAAACCAAATATATTTGCTAATATATTAGTTGGGAACATATTACGCTTAGAATTATACGCCTTTACCTGTTCTGCGTAAGCTACTCTCTCTACGTTAATACGATTTTCGGTTCCTTCTAATTGAGACTGCAATTCTAAGAAATTTTGATTGGCTTTTAGGTCAGGATATCTCTCCACTACTACATTTACATCTCGCATTGCACTAGTTAGTTGTGCTTGTGCTTGTTGATAGGCTTTGGCGTTCTCTTCTCCGCTCGGTACAGAGGCAGCATTGCTTCTTGCCTCAACTACTTTCAATAGCGTACTCTCTTCGTGTTTGGCGTATCCCTTAACTACACTTACCAAGTTAGGTATCAAATCCATACGTCTTTGATAAGCACTCTCTACTTTGCTCCATTGTGAAGAGCAACCTTCGTTTAATCGTACTAATTTGTTATATCCGCTAACTGCCCATAAACATAGTATCGCCAAAACGGCTACAATAATGATTGGGGTTGATAATTTCTTACTCATCTTTGAAATTTTTTTTATTAATATTATTACTTAACTTTTTTATTCTTCTATTTGTCTACTTATTCCTGTTCTCTATTCTATCTTTTCTTCTACCAAGATCCTCCGCCACCGCCACCGCCAGAGAATCCTCCGCCAAAACTGCCTCCAAATGACCCACCAAAGTCCGAAAGAGACGACCTACTGGAAGAAAGTGCTCCGCCAGCCACACCTCCTGCGAAGAAAGCAGAATCTGTGTCGTTCATCTCTTCATCTTTATGGTTTGTATAAGAACAAGATTTGCATTTATAAGTCGTACGCAATATCTTACGCCCTTTATATCCCCGAATAATCTCGGTACTTTGCTTTTTGTATGCCTTAACTTTGCAACGAGGGCATTGTTCGTACTCATCCGATTGATTATAAGCGTATATATTTATCTGTCCACAGTGGTCGCAAAGCCAAACATCGTAATCCATACTTTTCAATAACTCCTCTTCTTGCTGAGTCTTAGTTAGATACTTGTCTTCTTCCGCTTCCGATAATAGTCTCATATCTCCACCGCAATCACATTTGACTACCTCTCGCCTTATGCTGTTATAAAGTCTCTTATAAAAGAACCAATACATAGGAAATAGCCACCACATAAAGATAGAAGTAAGAGTTATGGTCTGTTTGTATGTCTTTCTAAGGGTATTAAGTTTAGTGCTTCTATTCTTTTTATCTATCCCTTTAACAACTTTATTCAACCTCAACACGCAAACTATCAACAACACCAGACCTATTATCAAATAGAAAATAAGTATATCCATCATCGAGACGCTATCTGTATTAACCACATTACCTTGTTTATCATAACTTTTGTTAAGGGTATTAGCCAAAGCATTCACACCCGAGATAATACCTTTATTCCAATTATTCTCTTTGAAATAAGGTATCATATAGGTGTTAATTATCCTTGTGGCGTAAGCGTCTGTTATAACCTCCTCAACACCATAACCCGTCCTAACAAATGCTTGTTTTGACTGCGTACATACTAACAATATAAGGCCATTGTTTTTGTTTTTCTCGCCAGGTTTCCACTTATTGAACAGATCCATTGATAATTCTCTTGCGGAAGTATTTTTCTCGCCCTTGATTACTACCACTACCATTTGGCATGTAGTAGAGTCGTAAAGAGTATTTATCTTTGCGTTGATAGTGCTTATTGTTTGTTCGCTCAATATATTATCGGGATTACTTACCCAATTAGTCAAAGACACATCTTTGGGGTTTGGAATATTTAGCGTTGCTGTCTGTGCCGTAACACCTAAAGATAACAGACAAACAATAATCACAAATATTATGTTTACTCTTTTCTTTCTCATATTCGTTAGTGTCATTATAATAGATTATAACAAGTGTTTATTTTAACATTTTCTTAATCTTATTCAATTCGTTAAGAGCCTGAATAGGAGTTAGATTATCAACATCTAATTTCATCAAATCGTCCTTAATCTGCAACAAGATAGGGTCATCTAACTTAATGAAACTTGTTTGATAATAGGTCTGCGGAGTATTTGCGGTATTCTTCTCGGTTAGATTCAAAGAGGCTTTACGCTCTGTTTCTAAGGAGTTAAGGATTTCTTGTGCTGTCTCCAAGACTTCTTTTGGTAGTCCTGCCAATCCTGCTACGTGTATACCAAAACTTTGTGATGAACCACCTTTAACAATAGTACGCAAGAAGATTATTTTCTTTCCTATTTCCTTTACTCCAATATGATAGTTCTTAATACGTTTGAATTGTTTCTCCATATCTATCAACTCATGATAATGCGTTGCAAACAAGACCTTTGACCTATTCTTATTATCATGTAGATAGGCTGCTATCGCCCATGCAATACTTACGCCGTCATACGTAGAAGTTCCTCTACCAATCTCGTCTAATAATATAAGCGAATGAGGAGATAGATTATTAAGTATAGAGGCTGTCTCATTCATCTCTACCATAAAAGTACTCTCGCCCGAAGCGATATTGTCCGTTGCTCCAACCCTTGTAAAGATCTTATCTACTAGTCCTATCTCTGCTCTCTTGGCTGGGACGTAAGAACCTATCTGAGCCAAGATTACTATCAACGCCGTCTGCCTTAGATAAGCACTCTTACCACTCATATTAGGTCCTGTAAGGATTACTATCTGCTGTGAGGTGGTATCTAAATAGACGTCCGAGGCTATATAACTCTTGTCCACGGGTAGCATCTTCTCTATAACAGGGTGCCTACCTTGTAGGATATAGAGGATATCCGATTGCAATAGTTGTGGTTTGGTGTAATTGTTCTCTAATGCTACTATGGCAAATGATAACAAACAGTCCATAGAAGCAACTACCCCAGAGGCAATTTGCAAATCCCTTACAAAAGGAATACATTTTTGAATAATCTCACCATATAACGAACTCTCCAAAGTAGCAATATTGTCCTGAGCGTTAATGATTTTGGTCTCAATATCTTTTAACTCGTCAATAATATATCTCTCGCAATTGACAAGAGTTTGTTTTCTCTGCCAATCCTCAGGTACTTTGTTCTTATTAACGTTAGTTACCTCCAAATAATAACCAAACACATTGTTATAACCTATCTTTAGGTTAGTTATACCTGTCTTCTCGGCTTGTTCTTGTCTAATATTCTCAAGGACTTGATTAGAGTTATAAGCAATATCTCTGTATTCGTCCAAGGATTGATTATAGCCTTTCTTTATTGCATTACCTTTGGAGATATTATTAGGGGCGTTCTCGTCAATACTACTAAGGATAAAGTCTTTTAGCCCCGAAAAGTCGTTCAACTTATCTGTAATAGTAGCATCTATTTGCAATTCTTCCAGTAATTGCTTCAACAGAGCGATATTATCAAGTACACGAGCGAAACTATATAATTCGTTAGGCTGAATACGAAATGTTGACAGACGGCTAATTAGTTTCTCCATATCACCAATAGCCATCAAAGTCTGTTTGACTTGTTCCCTCCGCTCGTCATCATATACGAAAAGGGAGACTATATTTTGTCTTCTCTCTATATCTTGTTTGTTCTTTAAGGGGAGTAACAACCATTGACGCAATAGTCTTGCCCCCATATTAGTTTGCGTTTGGTTAAGAACACTATATAGAGTAGATTTCTCACCATTAACAGAGGAGACAATCTCAAGATTGCGTATCGTGAAATTGTCCATCCATACGAAATTGCTGTTATCTATTCGTGAGATATTGCATATATGTGATAGAAACTCATGTCCTGTCTCTTGTATATAGTGCATTGCTGCTCCTGCGGCTATTATCGCCAAAGACATATCTTCTATACCAAAGCCCTTCATAGAAGACACCCCGAAAGTATTAGATAATATATCTTCGGCAGCAGTTTGGGTAAATACCCAGTCATCATATACTTTGGTAAGGATATTAGTTTGGAAGGTCTCTTTTATAGTACGCTCTTCGTTACGTTGCAATACCAGTTCTTTGGCATCGAAGTCTTTTAGTAGTTTCCCTATATCTACTTTGCTACCTTCCGAAACCAAGAACTCACCTGTTGATATATCTATAAAGGCTATACCATATCTATCTTTTTGTCTATGTATGGCACAAAGATAATTACTCTTGCCAGGCGTAAGATTAGCGTTTCCATAACTAATACCTGGTGTAACTACCTCACTAACGCCTCTCTTTACTATACCTTTTGCTAATTTGGGATCTTCTATTTGATCTACTATCGCCACACGCCTACCTGCGTCTATAAACTTCGGCAAATAGGTCTCCAAACTGTGATGCGGAAAACCTGCTAAGCAATCTTGTCCCTTGCCAGAACGCTTAGTAAGGACGATATTTAAGATCTTGGAGGTATCTATTGCGTCTTGTCCAAATGTTTCATAGAAATCACCTACTCTATATAGCAATATACAATCAGGGTATTTGATCTTGAACTCCTGATATTGCTTCATCAAAGGTGTTGTAGTATTGTCCGTAGATTTTGACATAATATGCAAAGTTATATTCGTTTATAGAGTAAATCAATATTAGCAAGTAACTAAGATATCTACTATATGGTAGTTATCTCTAATATCTCCATTAGGTTATTCGGCTCTATTATCGCCTGGTCTGCTATTGCTGGTATCATAAGTATCTCTCCTGCCGACAAAGGTATTCTCTGCTTTAAGCAATTAACAAATCCGCTTCCCCTAACACAGAAATACAAAAAGAAAGTATCAGCATGGGACAAATCCTTTTTCAAAGGTGTTGTCAAAGGTACTAAGTTAGTAACAAAATACGGACATTTTACAAGATTAGTTGTCTCATTCAAATGATAGTGATAATGTGCCTTTGCGGTGTCTTCTTGCTTAGACAAATCCATTACTTGCAATCCTTGTTCCAAATGCAATTCTCTTGCCTTGCCGTTATCATCTACTCTATCCCAGTCATATATACGGAAAGTAGCATCGGAAGACTGCTGTATCTCGGCTAATAATACTCCCTTACCTATTGCATGTACCGTGCCGGCTGGTATATAGAACAAATCGCCTGGCTCTGCCATATCATAGTGAAGTATATCTTTTATGGTCTTGTTATTAGTGCGGTTGATAATATCTGCCTTTGTCTCCTTATTATTAAATCCGCAATAGATCTTTGCCCCTTCGTCTGCTTGCAATACATACCACATCTCCGTCTTACCATTAGCCATATCATGCTTTTGTGCGTATTTGTCATCAGGGTGTACTTGTACCGAAAGATTATCATTAGCGTCAATAATCTTTATTAACAATGGGAAATCAGTACCATAGTTATCAAAATTATTCTCCCCTATCAACTCATCGGCATACATCTCCAGTACCTCTTTTAGTGTACATTCTGCCAAATATCCATTCTCTACTACCGTCTCTTGCCCTTCTATACAAGACAATACCCATAACTCGCCCAGACGGTTAAGCGGTGAATAATCTATTCCTAATAAGTCTCTTACTTTATTTCCTCCCCATATCTTATCCTTAAATAAGGGCATAAATTTGAGGGGATATAAACCTTTTTCTTTCATATTTATCTTAATTTTCTGCAAAGATAGTCATTTTTTTTATTTTCTTTTATAATTTTGCACTATGATTTTTAACAGAAATAAAAAATATTTGCTCCTCTTGGGAGTTATCGTTTTATCTATTATAGGTAATGTTTTGTTTTTCATTAAAGCAAACTACGACTTAAATCACTTTGATAGAAAGTTTTCTAAGCAATTTACTTCTATCTATAACAATATCGACACGCTTGGCGAATACTTCCTCTTTGCGTCCGATAGTATAATAGATTGGTCAGACAATACTATCGCCATAACCCCAAAAGATATCCATAACTTAAACACCACGGATCTACAAACTAAGATAGTCGAGTTAAGCAATGGTATCTTTATCCACAAATCCGCACGCACCCCTAACAATACCCTCAAACACTACCTATATAGAATAAAATACGACTACAATAACGAGAATAACTACCTTAAAAACGACTTCTGCTCCCCTTTTGCTTTGGATAAACGTATCAACATCGTTACCTATCCAACCGACTACCCTATTACTTACGATAATCAAACAATTGCCTACTTAGATGCCTCAAAAGAATGTCTCCAACCCTCTCAAAAAAATGTTTTCATTTGTAGTCTTTGGCTTATTCTTAACGTTTTCTTTGTGCTTTCCTTTTTATTATCCTACTACAATCGTCTTCTCTCGCTATTTATTCAAAGACAAAACAAAAGACTTCGTTACTTAATGATTCTACTACTGATAATAGTCTTCTGTCTACTTTGTTTGGCTCTATCATCTTACTTCAAAGTATATTCTTTGGAGATAATATCCAATGATATATCGTATCAAAAAATACTCCTATTGCTAAGCGTCTCGCTATTGTCAATATTCTTTTTCAATTGTTTCGCTTGTTTCCTACCAAAACGGAAAAACAACTACCTATTCGATTATCTCCCTATTATTACTATTCTCTTGCTCGCCGTTATGGGCGGAAGTATCTTGTATTTCTCTACCCTAAAAGATATGAATAACTGTCCTAAGGTCGCCTCTACGGAGAATACTTCACAGGATACAGACAAGAATGTCTTTTTCAAACTTATGACTGGCTTGGAGAGCGATAGTATCTATTCTTCCCTACTCTCTAAGAAAGACTTATCTGCCATAGAGAACCGAATCGCTGACTATTACCTCAACTTATTAGAAAACGATTATTGGTGCGAAGTTATGGTTTTTAGCGAAAAAGATAGTATGCTTCTAAACTCTATTAACAAGGTCGTACCTATTAAAGACTATGTCAACGAACGCCTAAAATGCTCCGCCGAGAACTGTCCTTATCTCCAAAAGAATAATAATTGCTGTTTTGTAGATAGTTCCAACGCCTTCAACTCCTATATCTATTACAAACAATACCCTAATTGTAATGTCTTTGTCGAGTGCGTGCGAAAATATAATAACCAGAATATGAATTATTCTCTATTCCTAAACAACAGTCCTCACAAATGCACTAACACACTCGCAACTCCAAACATCTATCTTTGGGCTTCGTGGATTGCTATCCTATTCCTACTAATCTCTATCTACTCTGCCTTGCAATCTATTCTACTTTTCTTTATCAATTATCAGCACAACTCCCTAACACTTCGTAATAAACTATTGTTATGCTTGCTCTTACCTTTTACCATAGGCTCTATCGTCTTTGCTACTATTACTATCAATATGATGCTTTCGCAAAACAAAGAATACAACCTTAATATCCTAAAAGAGAAGTCTATCAGCGTTGAGTATCAGTTAAACGATATCTTAACGACTACCGACACTATCACAGATTGGGATTTAGCCAAGATCAGTAATGATTATCTGGTCGATATCAACCTTTATGACCACAGCGGACAATTAGTAAACAAATCACAACAAGATGTTTATACCCAAAATATCCTGCTTGATAAGATAAACAAGAACGCTCTTAAAACCCTTAACGCCCCTCTCGATACGCTATTGATTCAAAAAGAGTCCATAGATAATTATCATTTCCTCGCCTCCTACCTTTCCCTTGTAAACAAGAACGATAACACCAAAAAATATTATGTCAATATCCCTTTTATCTATCAACAACAACAGATGAATAAGAACATCGGCGATTTTGTTAATAACCTCTGTTTTATGCTTATGATCTTTATCAATATCGCTATTTGCCTTTGCGTGCTATTGCGTAATATACTGATAAAACCGCTTGCTATCGTTAAGCAGAAACTAAAAACTCTTACCCTTAATGCCCAGAACGAGAAGATATTATACAAAGAAAATGACGAACTTGGCGATCTAATCACAGCCTATAATAATATGGTCGACAAATTGGAACAAAGCACCCTTTTATTGAAACAACAAGAGAGAAATATTGCTTGGCGTAATGTAGCCTCTCAAGTTGCCCATGATATCAAGAACCCTCTCACTCCTATGAAGTTATCTCTGCAATACCTCATCAAACTCTCCCAGACCAACAATGCCCTCTTTGCTACGAAATTCTCCGAGATTGCCCCATCACTTATATCACAGATAGACACCATTAGTAATATTGCACAGGAATTGAACCTCTATTCCAAACCCGTACATAAGAAAGAGATAGTAGATCTAAACGATTGTCTATTGGCGGCTATCAACACTTTTAAGGAACAACCGAATCTTAGTATAGACTATACTCCTACTACGGATTTGTTAGTTATTGGAGACAAGAGTCTGTTTGTTAGGGTGTTTAATAACATAATTAAGAACTCTTCGCAAGCACTCTACAACAAATCTGACGGCAAGATAGAGATATGGACAGAAAAACGAGACGAGGATTATGTTATCTGTTTCAAAGATAATGGTATAGGCATCAAGAAAGAGAATTTTGACAAGGTGTTTGCCGAACATTTCACAACCAAACAAGATGGTGGCGGCATAGGTTTAACGATTGTCAAGACAATTCTTGAGATGTACGACTCCACCATATCTTTCAAAAGCAAAGAAAACGTCGGCACTATCTTCTTCCTTAACTTCCACCGCCTCCCTTCTCCTCCCCCTCCAACCAACTAACACTCCTACTTAGCGAGTCATTTCTTTTGTTCAGTTACAGCATTTTTTTAACATTTCAAAAATGTTCTATTTTCCCTATTCGCTATTTTTGAGAAGAAGGGACATTACCTCCAAAAACCCATTTTTTACCTTTGTAACTTATTGATTGATAATACGCAAATAAAGTGGCGTTTTATCAGAATAAAGTGTCATTTTATTCGGATAAATGGACGAAATATTTTTTTCTTTCGGCAGAATATTTCAGCGAATCGGCACCCCCTTAAAATCCCCTCTCTCAAAAATGTTCTATTTTCCCTATCGCCCTTTTTCATTTTACACTTTAACTGCTTCTAAACGCAACCTATTTCACCCACCCTTCAACCCCAAAAATCTCCCCCTTAACCTCATCCGCTACCCCCTAATTCCACCCATCCACCCCTTTAATTCTATCTCTCCACCCTTTAATTCCACCTACCTAACCTTTAATCTTATCTACCTAATTTGCGATTTAGGGGACAAAATCTGCTACTACTAGCAAATTTTGTCCCCTAATTCATAGAATAATATCAGTACCTATCAAAATATCTTCAGTAATTATCAAAATAAAATCAGTAATCAGTAAAATATTATCAGTATTCGCCAGAATAAAATCAGTAATTATTTTGATAACTTCAGTAGTTATCAAAATATCTTCTGAAGTTATTTGAATAGTCTTCGAAGTTATCAAAATATTATCGAAAGTTATTCGGATAAAGTTTAACTTTATTTGAATAATATCTAACTTTATTCTGACGAAATCTAACTTTATTTGGATAATATCTAACTTTATTTTGGGAAGAAGAAAAGAGGTTGGGAAGGAAACAAAAAAGGAACGCTCCGTTGAACGTTCCTTTAGGATAAAATGTTTATTTCTTTGCTCCGCCTCCGCCGAAGTCATCGTATAAGATGTTCTCCGATGGAACACCAAGGCTATCAAGTAAGGCAACAACTGACTTAGACATAGGACCAGGACCACACATGTAGTATTCTATATCTTCTGGTGCGTCATGATCTTTCAAATATGTATCATACATAACAGTGTGTACAAAACCTGGTGTATATTTTACGCCTGCAGCGTCAGCAGCAGGGTCTGGTCTATCTAATGCCAAATGGAACTTGAAGTTTGGATATTCTTTCTCCAAAGCCAAGAAGTCATCCAAATAGAATACCTCGTTCAAAGCACGAGCACCGTAGAAATAACTCATCTTACGATCGGTAGTATGAAGAGTCTTGGTCATGTGCATTATCTGTGCTCTTAGAGGAGCCATACCTGCACCACCGCCGACCCAAATCATCTCGTTCTTTGTATCGAAATGAGGGTGGAAATCACCGTAAGGACCGCTCATTATAACTTTATCTCCAGGTTTTAGACTGAAAATATAAGAAGAAGCGATACCAGGGTTAACATTCATAAATCCACTTCTATCTGGTTTGAAAGGAGGTGTAGCAATACGAACCGTTAGCATAAATACATTACCTTCGGCTGGATAGTTAGCCATAGAGTAAGCACGGATAGTAGGTTCTGTATTAGTACATTTAAGGTCGAACATCTTGAATTTCTCCCAACTTGGCAAATATTCTGCACCTATTAGATCCTTATCGTAATCTGAGTAATTGATTTCGAAAGTAGGTATCTTGATTTGTGCGTATGAACCAGGCAAGAAATCCATGTGAGCACCTTCTGGTAATTGTACTTTGAACTCCTTAATAAATGTAGCAACGTTCTTATTAGAGATAACTGTACATTCGTATTCCTTAACACCAAGAATAGACTCTGGTATTTGGATTTTCATATCGTTTTTGACCTTTACTTGGCAACCCAAACGGAAATGATTCTCTTGTTCTTTGCGAGAGAAATGTGCTTTCTCGGTAGGAAGGATTTCTCCGCCGCCTTCTAATACTTGGCATCTGCATTGTCCGCAAGATCCTTTACCACCGCAAGCAGAAGGCAAGAATATTTTCTGTTCTGCAAGGGAAGAAAGCAAAGAAGATCCGATAGGTACGGTAACGTCTTTTTTGTTATTAATGTTGATAGTTACATTACCCGAAGGAACAAGTTTTTTTCTTGCTATGAAAAGTATTGTTACAAGTAGCAAGATAATTATTAAAAATACTACTATACTTAATATAATCTGCATCGTCTATTCCTCCTATAGTTTAATACCGCTAAATGCTTGAAAGGCCATAGCCATCAAACCTGTTATTATAAATGCTATTCCCAAACCTTTCAAAGCAGGTGGAATATTGTTATACTTCAATCTCTCTCTAATGGCAGCAATACCAACGATAGCCAAAAGCCAACCAATACCACTACCTAAGGAGAAAGAAAAGACTTCTCCGATGTTGGAATAATCTCTTTTTTGCATAAACAAAGAGCAACCCATGATAGCACAGTTAACGGCAATCAAAGGAAGGAATATTCCAAGTTGTGAATACAATGAAGGAGAATATCTCTCAACAAACATCTCTACCAATTGAACTATACCAGCAATAACTGCGATAAAGATAATAAAGGACAAGAAACTTAGATCTACAGTAGCGAAACTATCGCTAATCCAAGTCAAAGCACCTGCTTGTAGAATATATTTGTCTAAAAGATAGTTGATAGGAACGGTTATAACAAGTACAAATGTTACTGCTATACCTAATCCCATAGAAGTCTTAACTGTTTTGGATATTGCCAAATATGAACACATGCCTAAGAAGAAGGCAAATATCATATTGTCAATAAATATAGACTTAATAAATATATTTAACGCTTCCATATCTTATTCTCCTATTCGTTTTCTTGTAAATCTTTGTTTTTAGAACGGTGAATCCAAATAATTATACCCAAAAGTATCAAAGCCATTGCAGGCATAATCATCAAACCATTAGGAATATAACCTTCTGGCATAATTCTTATATCCCAAAGGGTACCAGAACCTAATATCTCTCTAACTATTCCCATAGCGACAAGTATGATACCATATCCTAAGCCGTTACCCAAACCATCTAATAGAGAAGGCCAAGGTTTGTTGCTCATAGCAAAGGCTTCTAGTCTTCCCATAACGATACAGTTGGTAATAATCAAACCGACATATACGGAGAGTTGTTTACTAACGTCGTAGGCGAAGGCTTTTAGTATTTGGTCAACGATAATTACAAGCAAGGATACTACAACCAACTGCACGATAATACGAATACGTGGTGGTATAGTATTTCTCATCAAAGAAATAATGAAGTTACTCATCATAACGACAACAGTAACTGATACAGCCATTACAAAAGCAGGTTGAAGTTTTACAGTAACTGCCAACGTTGAACAGATACCAAGTACCTGTACGATGATCGGATTCTCCTTTGAAAAAGGATTTTTCAACAATTTTATATCTCTTGGTCCGAATAATGGATCTTTTTTCGCTGTACTCATATCTGTTTTACTTTTTTAATGTTTTGAAATAAGGCAAATAAAACGTTAGGCAATCTTTCAACATAGAAGATACGCCGTTAGAAGTTAGGGTCGCACCAGATAAGGCATCGACTTTGTGAGGGTCTGCATTACCTGTACGTTTTTTAACCTCAACGCTAACGAATGAATCATTATCGTAGATTGTCTTGTTTTTGAATGAAGCAACAAAAGAAGGGTCATCTTTTATCTTAGAACCCAAACCAGGAGTCTCGCTCTCGTGGTCAAAGGTAACGCCTTCGATTGTATTCAAATCGCTTTTCAAAGCAACATTTCCCCATATATCGCCCCAAAGTCCAGCACCACGTACAGGAACTATATAAACCAACTCACCATTATCTTTCTTGCAGATATAAACAGGAAGTTTGGCTTGAGCACCTGCTTTGTATTGTTTGTATTGTGCTTTAACGCTTACGCTAAATGGACGATCTGTTCCTTTTGTTTGCTTACCATCAGAATATTCGTCTACAATCTCGCCATTGTTATTAACTGTAAACTCTTTGGTAATATATTTTGCGTAGTTAGTCTCGGCCTCTGTTCTCTCGACATTAATACCAGCAGAAGCAAGTAGTTGTTGCATTTGCTCTGCCTCAATATTTTTTTGTTGATAAGGTTTCAAGACAACGGCAACCACTGCTAATACGGCTGCAACTACCAAAGCCAATACGATAGAATATATGTATATGTATCTATTACTAAAATTTTTCATCTCTCTATCCTCCTTCTATTTGTTAGTTGCTACTAGCATTCTTTTCTTACGACGTTTAACGTTAGCATTGACTACATAGTAATCGATAAGTGGAGCAAATACATTCAAAAGAAGTATTGACAACATCATACCTTCTGGATATGCAGGGTTAAGTACACGAATCAATACAGCCATAACACCGATTAAGAAACCATAAATATATTTTCCGCAGTTAGTATGTGCAGCAGTTACTGGGTCTGTTGCCATAAATACGGCTCCAAATGCAAAACCTCCCATTAAGAAGTGATAATAGAAAGGTAATTCCATATATGAGTTACCACCAATCAAGTTGAAGATAATACCCATAACGGCTCCACCGCAGAATACTGACAACATAACTCTCCAAGAAGCAACGCCAGTTAATAATAGTATGAAAGCACCGATAAGTATGGCTATCAAAGACGTCTCACCAACGCAACCAGGGATAAATCCGCAGATCATATCGCTAACAGATGCAGCAGGAGCAGCCGCTCCGCCCAACATATCTCCTAATGGTGTAGCACCAGTTACTCCGTCTGGCATATCACATATCCAAACCATATCTCCAGAAATCTGAGATGGGTAAGCAAAGAACAAGAATGCTCTTGCTACCAAGGCAGGATTCATAAAGTTCATACCTGTTCCGCCAAATACTTCTTTGCCTATAACAGTACCGAATATAACTGCTAATGCTAATTGCCACAAAGGAGTTGTAGGAGGACAAATCATAGGTATCAAAAGTCCAGTTACTAAATAGCCTTCATTGACTTCTTCATTACGTATTTGGGCGAATAAGAACTCAATAAACAATCCTACTATGTAGGAAACTATTATCATAGGCAATACTTTCAAAAAACCATAGAAGAACATAGTCCAAAATCCTGTCTGACTAAGTTCGCCTGTAATATTGAAATGTTGCCAACCTACATTATACATACCGAATAACAATGCAGGTATTAATGCAATAACAACTACAATTATCGCTCTTTTAGAATCTACTGCATCTCTAAAATGAGCACCTTTTGCCTTTGCTGTTCTATTGCTTACGAACGAAAAACTCTCAAAAGCTTCAAATGTGGAGGCTAACCAATGGTATTTGGCTCCCTTTGCAACTTTTGGTCTTGTTCGCTCAAAGAATTTTTCTACAAAGTTCATTTCTCTATATTATTTCTTTATTAATTACACTTAAAACGAGTCTTATCTTATTTAGAACTCTTTTACAAACCTTGTTCACGCATTAGTTCCAAACCGCTTCTAATTATATCTTGAATATCAGTTTTGGAAACGTCTATTACTTCGCACAAAGCAAAATCTTCTGCGTCCACCTCGTATATACCTAACTCTTCCATACGGTCGATGTCCTTTGTAAGACAAGCCTTAACCAACTCCATAGGATATATATCCATAGGCATAACCTTTTCGAAGTCGCCCGTGAAGATATATGCACGAGTACTACCATGCATATTAGAATCTATATGAACAGGTTTCTTAGAGCAGAAAGCAGTGAAGCCTTTAAGGAATGTTTTCGAGATACTAAACTTATTAGCACCCAAACGCAACCAACCTAAGCCTTCTTTATAGTCGCCTTCTTCTATAACCGTTACTTGATTATCGTAATAACCCAAATAACCATCCTTATCGATACGAGTACCTGTAAGTACATTACCTGTTATATATCTAAGATGTTTATCCGTTACGTTATTCTCAACCAAAGATTGTATATTGCTACCCATTGTTATCTTATAGTAGCAAGGATCTTTAACTTGCTCGCCTGTAAGTGCAATAATACGCTCAGAATCGTATACACCTTCCAAGAATAATTTGCCCAAGGCTACTACATCTTGAAGATTGATATACCATATTCTCTCACCTTTGTTAATAGGAGAGATTCTCTCTGCTTGTACTGACACATTACCGTATGGATGTTTACCCTCAAAGACTATTTGTTCTACATTCTGCAAAGAAGATATTTCTTCTCCTGTTTGCTTATTCATAGACAAATAAATGGTTTTGGAAGTAAGTTTCTTTAAGGCGTCAATACCAACTTGCATTGCTGCTTTCTCACCTTTGACTAATAGATTATAGTCGGGAGCCAAAGGAGCAGAATCAAATCCTTTGACAATAATATATTTCGGTGTTGCATCTGCGTCAGGGATAATGTCGTAAGGACGTTGACGTAACCTTGTCCAAAGACCACTCTTCTGCATTTTTTCTCTAATCTGCTCACCAGTCAATTCTGCTATTGACTGCTTACCGAAATCTACTTTTCTATTGTCCCCATCAGCCTTGATACGAATCTCTTGTATCACACGCTTCTCACCTCTTTTGACTTCTGTAACCTCTCCAGATATAGGAGAAACAAAATTTACCTTAGGATTTTGTTTAATATAGAAAACAGGAGTTCCTTTGTCCACCTTGTCGCCTACATTTACCAAAAGTTTGGGCGTAACACCCACTACATCCAAAGGTTTCAAAGCATAAAGACTCTCATTAACGCTCTTTATTTCTTGCTTTGCCTCGCCAAAAAGATGAATATTCAAACCTTTAGGTATCTTAATAACTTTTGACATATTATCTCTTATATTTATTTAAAATCAAGTTGCAAAGTTACAAATCTTTTTTCAATAAAAAGACAATAAAACAAAAAATTTGCAAATAAAACTTCTAATCTTAAAAACAATATAATTTTTTCTCTCTCTTACTCCCCTATCAAGATAGAAAAAAGTAAAAAATAAGACACCATTATGACAACTCGAACGCCTAAGAAAAGACAAGATTTTGATAGGAACACATATCAAAAAAATAATATCAAATATTATCCAAATAAAGTTAGATATTATTCCAATAAAGTTAGATATTATTCCAATAACTTTTGATATTATTTTGGTATCTTCGCTATTTGTCTTAACTATTATAT
>CAVAII010000145.1:0-5812 GCA_963588535.1 Erysipelotrichaceae bacterium
TTTTTATCTTAAAATTATTTAGCCACAATGTTGATTATCTTACCTTTAACGTAGATTATCTTAACTATTGTTTTGCCTGCTAAATGGTTTTGCAACTCAGGTAACAAGACTACTTCTTTTTCTATCTCCATAGCCTCTTTATCCAATGGGTAGATAACGAAAGTCCTTGTCTTTCCGTTAATTGAGACAGGGTATTTGTAAGACGTATCTACCAAAAGGCTCTCGTCGTAAGAAGGGAACATAGCCTTTGAAATGCTCTCCTCGTGTCCTAAATTCTGCCAAATCTCTTCTGCCAAATGCGGAGTAAAAGGCGAGATAAGGATAAGCAATGGCTCTAATATCTCACGTTTGTGGCATTTCCTTTCGGTCAAAGCGTTAGTTATAATCATAAACTCTGATACGCAAGTATTTAAGGAGAAACGCTCTATATCGTCTCTTACCTTTTTGATTGTGCGGTGAAGTAGTTTTCTTTCCTCCTCTGTTGCCGTTTCATTACTCAAACTAAGGCCGTTATCGTCATAATACAGGTGGAAGAATTTTCTTAAAAATCTACTTGTACCCTCAATACCCTGAACGTCCCAAGGTTTGCTCTGCTCGATAGGACCTAAGAACATCTCGTAAAGACGCAAAGTGTCAGCACCATATTTCTCCACCAAAGCATCGGGATTGATAACATTATAAAGACTTTTGCTCATCTTTTCAACCAACGCTCCGCAGACATATTTGCCGTCCTCCAAGATAAACTCAGCCTCACGGAACTCCTCACGCCAGTTTCTAAGCCCTTCGATATCCAATACTCCATCGCCACTAATCAACGATATATCAACGTGTATAGGGTCGGTTTGATAGTCGTCTTTAAGACCAAAGGAGACGTATTTGTTCTCGCCCTTGATACGATAAATAAGACCGCTCTTACCCTGTATCATACCCTGATTTACAAGACGTTGATAAGGTTCGTCCTTGCATACAGCACCTATATCGAATAGGAATTTGGTAATAAAACGAGAGTAT
This sequence comes from Erysipelotrichaceae bacterium, assembly GCA_963588535.1. Classification (GTDB taxonomy): domain Bacteria; phylum Bacteroidota; class Bacteroidia; order Bacteroidales; family P3; genus Scybalousia_A. The sequence continues at coordinate 1,012 of CAVAII010000145.1, forward strand.
AACAAATGGCCTGTTGCGTGCTCTTTTCCACCAACATACAAGTCCACATTCTGCCAATACTCATTAGCCTGTTTGCCAACTAAGGCGTTGGTGTTGGTTGGGTCCATGTAACGAATTGAGTAGGCGTTAGAACCAGCGAAACCTGCCATAGTATTTGTTTCGTATGGATAACCCTCCTTTGTACACCAATTGTTTGCTCTTGCCAATGGTGGCTGACCTGTCGAGGTAGGGAGGTATTTGTCTATATCAGGTAATAACAAAGGTAAGTCCTTCTCCTCTAAGCAATAAGGGACTCCGTCTTTGTAATAAATAGGGAATGGTTCGCCCCAATATCTTTGACGAGACAAAATAGCATCACGCAAACGATAATTAGTTGTAGCCCTACCCAAACCTTTGCTTTCGATATAGTCGATAGCCTTTGTAATAGCCTCTTTAACATCTAATCCAGTAAGGAAACCGCTATGTATCATCTTACCGCTTTTAGAGTCCTTACTTTCTTTCCAAGTATAAGTATTACCCTCTGTTTCTCCCTCAGGTAGAACAACTTGAACGATAGGCAACATAAATCTTTTGGCAAAAGCAAAGTCTCTACTATCGTGAGCAGGCACTGCCATAATAGCACCTTCGCCGTACTGCATTAGGACATAGTCAGAGATATAGACAGGTATTTGTTTGTTAGTCAAAGGATTGATAGCATAACCGCCTGTAAACACACCGCTAACTGTTTTACTCTCCTCCGTACGTTCCAATTCGGATTTATGTTTGGTAGCCTCTATATAGCGATTGACTTCTATCTCATAATTCTTTGTAGTAATCTTCTTAACCAACGGATGCTCAGGGGCTAAGACCATAAAGGTAACACCGAAAATAGTATCGGCACGAGTGGTAAAGACGTCTAATTCGTCATTGTCTTTGTTCTGCAAATGGAATTTAACCACGCAACCTTTCGATTTGCCTATCCAATAGCGTTGAATCTCCTTTATAGAATCGCTCCAATCCAATCTGTCTAAGCCTTCTAACAATCTCTCTGCGTAGGCTGTAATACGCAATGACCACTGCAACATCGGTTTTCTCTCTACCTCATAACCACCTCTAACCGAGACGCCATTTACAACCTCGTCATTAGCAAGCACGGTGCCTAATTTCTCACACCAATTAACCATAGACTCAGACAAATACGCCAAACGATAGTTCATAAGGATATCGGACTTTTGTTTCTCCGTATAGCCTTGCCAATCCTCTTTTGTAAAGTCCAAAGGTTTGGTTTGTGCAACGTGAAGGTTCTTTGCCTCGCCGTTTGCCAAAGCCTCTACTAACTCCGAGATATCTCTTGCCGAGTTGGTATCGTAGCAATAATAGGAGTTAAACAATTTAAGGAAAGTCCATTGAGTCCATTTGTAATAATTAGAATCTGAGGTTACTACCTTTCTTGACCAATCGTACGACAGACCCAATTTATTCAATTGCTCAATATATCTTTTGATATTGATAGCCGTAGTCTTTTGAGGGTGCTGACCTGTTTGGATAGCATATTGTTCGGCAGGCAATCCGTAGGCATCAAAACCCATAGGATGCAGTACGTTAAAGCCTTGCAAACGTTTGTAACGAGCGAATATATCCGAAGCGATATATCCCAAAGGATGTCCAACATGCAATCCTGCCCCCGAAGGATAAGGGAACATATCCAAGACGTAGAATTTTTGTTTCGTCTTGTCTTCCGTTACTCTAAATGTTTGGTTCTCTTGCCAATACTTTTGCCATTTACTCTCAATATCTCTAAAATTATAGTCCATCGTATGAATGTTTTCTTATTTTAAAACAATTATTTCTTTATCTTATTTATCGATTGAATTTGCAAAATTACAAAAAAATCTTATATCACCCTTATTTTTACCTTTATTAAGTCTCTATCCTCTTTACTTATTTATATTCCCTTAGTCTCTATCCTCTTTACTTATTTATATCCCTTAGATTCTATCCTCGTTCCCCTTTCCAAAAAACTTATTCCTCCATATACCTCTTATATAACTCAGGGCGACGCTCTTTGGTACGCTCTAAGGCAGAGTTCTGTTGCCAAGCCGAAATCTTTTTTGGGTCTCCACTCAATAACTCCTCAGGTACCTTCCAACCACGAAAATCAGCAGGACGAGAATACACCGCAGGGGCTACCAATCCATCTTGAAATGAATCACTTAAAGCACTCTCCTCATTGCCCAAAGCACTCGGTATAACCCTTACCAAACTATCCACAATAACTCCACAGGCCAACTCCCCACCCGAGAGAACATAGTCGCCAATACTTATCTCCATAGTTACGAAATGCTCCCTAATCCTTTCGTCTATACCCTTGTAATGCCCACACAAGATAATCAAGTTCTCCTTCATAGACAATGTGTTAGAAAGTTTTTGATTGAGTATCTGCCCGTCGGGAGCCGTATAAATCACCTCGTCATAATGCCTTTTCGACTCCAACTCCTCGATACAATTAGCAATCGGCTCTACCTGCATAACCATACCTGCACCACCTCCAAAGGCGTAGTCATCAACACTTCCGTACCTATTCAAAGAATAATCTCTAAGAGAGATAAGATTGATATCTACCAAGCCTTTTTGCCTTGCACGATTGACGATAGAATAGGATAAGAAACCCTCTAACATCTCTGGAAATAAAGTTATTATATCTATTTGCATGGTCGTTTTGTGTCTTAAAATAGTTTTACAAAATTACTAAAAAATTACGGAATGAAAAAAAATTTTGACCCTAAGAAACAAAAAAAACACCGAGAAAAATAGATATTTACAGAAAAAGTATTAATTTTGCAACCGACAAAAAGACTAATACAATGACACAAATACACAAAATACTATTATATATAGGTATAATCTGTTTGGCTATAAGTGCTAACGGACAAGTTAAAGATTATGCCGTAGTGCCTGATTTTGAGAAAAGTGACTATACTTCCTCTATGAAATATATGGTAGAGCCATTCGCCCTAATGAATCAAACCTTGTATTTGGACGAAGTTAATGATACTTTGTTGGATTATTTCTTTGTGGGTATGCGTGCAAGCGAGTATGAGAAACAGAAAAATAATAAGAAAAACTCCTCAAACAAAAGAAATACTAACTCCTCAAGACGTGAGATAGAAAGCCGTAGCACAGGCGTGAATGCTAATAATACGGTACGTTTTAGAGGACAGAATATATCTTATTATCAGTTAAGTAGGATGAGCAAAGAGAAGTTGCAAAGCCTTAAAGGCAAGTGGTTTGTAGTAGTCGATTATGTACCCGACCAATATGCTTTCAACCGTATCTTTGATGCCGCCGAGAGCAAACAAGATTGGACCAAATTGCGTTATCCGTTTATGAAGTTATTGGTTGGAAATACAACAGATACAGTGTATTACGCTTATCAAAATTTCTACAATCAATATCATTTCCCATTTATCCCTATGTCCTACTATAACGCAAGGCTAAATCATTATCCTAATGGTAAATACGCTAACGAGGATTTGAATCTTATCTCCTACGACACTAATGCTAACTATGCTATCGTGCCTGACTTCCTAATCGGACAAAAGATTACTTTGCCAAAGGTTACCGATGCTACTTTGGAGCGTCTATATAATGGTATAAAGGTCTATAACTACTCTGACGACAGCAAGAAATACTCTTTTACCGAATATCCTATCGCTAAGGCAAAGCGTTTGGAAGGCGTTACTTTCGAGGTTAAGGACGTGGCTTTCGATGCTACTAATATGACCGATGTCTATCTTAAACTAGTTATAGACGACCGCAAGGACACTATTTTCTATAAATATCCTAATCGTAAGGATAGACGTCTGTTCGCCTTTGTGGTTGATAACTTCTTGAAAAAGATTAAGAAAGAATACAAAGACAGAGAGTTTGTTGTAAGGGGCGACAAGTTCCCTTTGAAAGTAATTGACCTAAGACGTAAGACACCTTTGACGTTGCATCAAGGCGATAAATTCCGCTGTTTAGACGTTGTGGTTAAGGACGGTAAGTTTCAAATGTTGATGCGTAACGAGAAGGGTAGAAAATTCTATATGCCAGCCGATTATACTTTGGGCGATAGACTTTCGTTCGACAACTGCCTAATGGACGAGAGTGTAGAAAAGTACAAATACACCTATCCTTCGGCATACAAAGCCATCTGTAACAAAGAGTTGATACCTACTATGACTATGGATATGAACGAGTTGTCTTGGGGTAAGCCAGAGCGTGAGGTATATACTAATTTTGACGGCAGTGACCGCCATTGGTTCTATATGGGTAACGTCTATGTTATCTACAAGAATAATAAACTTTACCGTGTTGCACGCATTCCAAAAGATTTAAGATAAAAACTTTGCATTTATAAATAGCAAAAGGACCTCTATGAAAAGAAGTCCTTGAATTTAGATTAAATGTAGTGTCGTCACGAAGACGTAAGAAGAAAATTCAAGAAATAAGTTTTGTTTAACTTACCTTTGTTACACTGTTGGAATCTTAGACAAGTCCTTGTATTCCAATGTAACACCTTTCAACGTGTTTTTAAAGGCAACGGAAGGGAAAAATCTGCAAGTTACCCTCTTAATCGTCTCTGCTGTAACATCTTCCTTAGTAGCACAAGCCTGAGCCTTTATCTTCGGTATGAAGGCTCCGAGGGTGCCAAAAAAGACAGCATTTCCGTTCAATACGTGGTTTGCCACATGTATCTCAAAGGCTTTCAAAGCAGCCACCACATCGGGATAAGAGACTGATGTTGCGTGAGATATCTCTTTTGCGATTTCGTCTAACG
>CAVAII010000146.1:0-23325 GCA_963588535.1 Erysipelotrichaceae bacterium
ATTTATACTCTTTCGTATCTAAACGAAAACCATATTTTTAGGATATATATTTTTATTATCAAAAAGTTTCTAAGGCGTAATTAACTCATTTTTTTAACATTTGAAAAATGTTCTATTTTCCCTATTCGCTATTTTTGAGAAGAGGAGGCATTACCCTAAAATACCCATTTTTCGCCTTTGTAACTCCTTGATTGATAATATGAAAATAAAGTGCCATTTTATCAAAATATTCTGGCACTTTATTCGGATAAAGTGGCACTTTATTTCGATAATCTGGCAGAATATTTTGATAAAGTTTAGACCCCCTAAAATCATACCTTTCAAAAATGTTCTATTTTCCCTATTGCCCATTTTAGTTTTTCACTTTAATGACTTAAAGAATCAAATAATTTTGGTGTGTTTCTGGTTAAATTCGGTGGTGTGTTAGAGGGTAGATTTAATCTCCTAAGATAGAGTATTTTTCTTCCCCATATATATAATAATGTACGGGTACAATAATATATAATGGGCAAAACGGAGTTTTTTGTAAGAAGTGAAGAAAATTTCTTTATGAGGAGTAATAACATTTCCCCTTTTTTCATAGATTTCTTTCTGCAATTATTGTCCATTTTTCTAAAAAATGAGGTAAAAAGACAGAAAAAGACGAGAAAATTATACCAAACAGTATCAAAATATTACAAAAATATTACGAAATTAAAAGAAAGAAAAAGACCGAAATATTTGGTCGGTTGCGATTAAAGTTGTAACTTTGTCCTCAATTTAGGTATTAAGAATATATAATGGGGAGATTATACTCTGTGTTTGCTTGATATCTAAGCAAAGAAAAAAGAAATTTATTTAATAAATAATAACTTATGTTTAACTTTAAACTTTTAACAGTATGAAAAAACGATTAGGTTTTCTGTTAGTGGCGGTTATGTTTATCGTTACTAGCACGTTTGCTCAGGTTAGTTCGCTAAGCGAAGACTTCTCCAACACGAGTTCGCTTCCTACTGACTGGACTACCATCAATGTTAGTGGTTCTAGTAATTGGGGTGCGTCTTCGACCAATGGAGGAACTGCGTACATTGCTGATTCCTATAGTGGTGCTGACGACTATTTGGTTACACCACAGATTTCAGTTGGGTCAAGTTATTTCTTAACTTTCAAGGTACAGGCAAGTTATCCTAGTTATGCAGATGCAACAACTTTTACAGTTGAGGTATCAACTACGGATGCAACCTCTAGTAGTAGTTTTACTACTGTACTCAAAACAGTAGACTTAAGCAGTTGTGGTAGTTCCACAGAGTTTGAGATAAGTCTAAGCGATTACGCTAACCAAAACATCTACATTGCATTTCACTATGTAGATGACTACGGAATGGGCGTTTATCTTGACGACGTAGAGGTCTTCAACAACAGTTGTCCAAAACCTGCCGATATTGTTACTAATATGTCCTCAACAACAGGAACTATTAGCTGGACAGGTACAGGTACAGCTTACGATTTCAACTACAAAGTAGATGGTGAGGAGGATTGGACAGAATTAACTAACCAAGTTTCTCCTATCAATCTAACTAACCTAACTTCTGGCACAAAGTACGCTTATCAATTGAGAAACAATTGTGGTACAGATCAAAGTGCTTGGATAGAAGGTAATTTCACAACTATTACAGAGCCTATTACAGTAAATGGTTCTTTGACTATCGACTTCGAGGGCGATACTTACAATAGTTATTTCTCTAACGGATCATCTAATGGTGATGCTTGGGTTATAGGTTCTGCCGTAGGTAATACTGGCAATTCCCTATACATCTCTAACGACAATGGTACAACTAATGCTTCTAATTTGACTGCTGGTACAGATGTTATTTCTTCTGTTGCATTGACTTTTGGTGATTATGCAGAGCAGAATATTAGTTTTGATTACAAGAATTATGGTGGTACTTACTCTTGGAGTACATATTACAATAATTCATTGAGTGTATACTTAGTTCCTTCTTCTGTAGAGGTTCCTGAGAGTGGTGCTCCATCTGGTACAGGCGTTAAAACTCTATTGGATTCAAAATATGGAATAAGTGATTGGACTACTTATTCTGGTACATTTACTGATTTGGCTAATAGTACTTGGACATTAGTATTCCGTCAAAGTCTTCAATATTCATATACTTATTATACATCTAACCCTCCTGCTGCAATAGATAATATTGTTATATCAGAGTCTAACTGTGCTAAACCAACAGACGTAGCATTAGCAGCAGGCGAAGATGCACAGGAGCAAACTTCTTTGAAGATTACTTGGTCACAGAGTGGTACTGTTTCTTCTTGGAATGTTTATTATAGAGCACAAGGTGCAACAGAGTGGAGCGATGCACAAAACGTTGCTTACACTTCTGAGACTCCTGAGGCTACAATAACGGGCTTATCAGCAAACACCTCTTACGAAATAAAAGTTACTGCTCTATGTAATGGCGAAGAGACTGCTGGTTCAACTAATACTTTGCGTACTGCTTGCGGTGATATAACCATAGCAGACGATGGTACTTGGACTGATGGTTTCGAAACTATAGACTCTAGTAATAAACCAGTTTGTTGGACTACTGTTCAAGATGCCAGTGGTTATCCTAATGTAGTAGTATATGCTCCTGCTGCAAGAACTGGTACTAATGCTTTGGAGTTTAAGAATGGTGATTGTATGATAGCATTCCCTTATATTCCAGAGGTAAGTGAAAAAACTCTACGTTTGAAATTCTATCATAGAGAGAACGCTTATTCTGCTTCTTCCGCAGGTCATCTATATGTAGGTGTTATAGCAAAAGACTCTATAAATAGTGCTACAGCTTTTGAGCAAATAGTAGAGGTAGAGCCTCATTATGGTGATGGTACTTCTTCTTTCTCCGATATGGAGGAAATATACCTAAATAGTTTTACTACCGAAGGTGATGTTTATATTGCATTCAAATATGTTTCTGGATCTTCTTATTATTCTTGGTATGTAGATGATATAACTATTGATCATATTCCTTCTTGTGCTGCTATTAGCAAGAAATCTGTTACAGCAGTAGATAGTACAATAGATGCTTATAGTGCAACTATTAACTTTACAGACGGAGACGCTTCGCACACTTCTTGGAAAGTTTATTACAGAGAAGAAGGTGATACAGTTAATACTCCACTTGTTAGTACAGCAGTTAGTGCTGTTGCAGATACTACTAATTTGTATGAGGTAGAACTTAGTGATTTGAAAGCCGACACTAGGTACGAAGTATGGGTAACAGTTGCTTGTTCTGAGGACGAAGAGTCTGAGCCAAGTGTTGTTTATTCTTTCCGTACTGCTTGTGCTCCTCTTGCAAGTACTGATATACCTTATAATAATGCTTTCTCTGATGAAGGTTCTATTATTTGTTGGACATTGGCTAGTACCACAGGTGAAAAGACTTGGGAAAGCGATGCATTACGTATCTATGCTGAAAGTGATGGTTCTGCTACAATAGTTACTTCTCCACAATTAGAGCCAGATATCAATACTTTGAGAATAAAATTCTCTTATAGAAAATATAATTCTTCTTGGGAGACATACGCTTCTGCTAAATTGATTGTTGGAGTTATGTCTGATCCTAATAATATAGGTACATTCGAGACTCTACAAACAATCAACGTTACTAATGCAGATGCTAAAAAGACTTCTGTTAATCTTAACAACACACAATATATAACAGGTGCTAACAATTATATAGCATTTAGAGTTATATCTAATCAAGATGGTTCTTACTCTTATTATAACTCTGCTACAGTATATATCGATGACGTAGAGATAAGTCTAATACCAGACTGTTTATCTCCTGATATGGCTTCTGTAGAGGTTAAGAATATTACACACAATTCTGCAAAAGTAACCTTTACAGATTCTAAGGCTACTAACGATACTTGGCAAGTTTATCTTAGAAATATGTCAGATAGCACTATAACAGACCAAACAGTTTCTTCAAAAGATCCTGTTATAACTGGTTTAACTGCAAACACTACTTACGAGGTTTGGGTTAAGACAGTATGTAATGATGATGGTGCTGTAAGTGAAGATTCTACTAATATCGTTACATTTACAACTAAGACTGTTCCTGTTGCTATCCCTTATAACCAAACATTCGAAGACGATGCTATATCTTTGGCAACAACAGATTTCGCAATGTTAGGTAATTCTAACCAATGGAATGTTGGTACAGCACAAAAGAAAGATGGCGAAAAAGGCATGTATGTAACTACTGGTACTAGTGAAAGTTCTACTTATTGCTATGCAACTGCTACAGTAAACGTAGAGTTTGATGAGAATCCAGAGCAAGTTGTTTCTTTCGATTACAAAGCCTTTGGTTCTTCTTATTCTTATAATTCAGGACTTAAAGTATACTTACTTCCTTCTTCTGTAGTTGTAGAGAATGGTGAACAAGATAGTCAATATTTGATTGGTGATTTTAGTAGTGTTTCTGATTGGACTAACTTTGAGTATGTAACTAATGATTTCACAAATCAAACTGCACAATTAGTATTTGTTGGTTATGCATACGCTGGTTGGTCAGGTTCTTCTTATGCAACTGGATCAACTGCAATAGATAACTTGTCTGTCTATAGCAATGCTTGTGCAAGACCATCTAATATAACGAAGGCTATAGATGATCAATCTATAACTTTGTCTTGGACAGATAACGCACCAGAAGGTTCTACTACAAGTATTAGTTATGCAAAAATTGATACAGTAGAGACTACTTTCACAACTGTTACTGCTACTTCTAATCCATATACTATTGATGGTTTGGATGCTGAATCTAAGTATCAAGTAGTATTGTCTGTAGATTGTGGTGACGATGGTACTAATAGTGTTGACACTATGATAATAGGTACAACTACTTCTAACTTTGTTATGGCAGGTGCTACTGCTACTACAATAGATTTCGAAGATAGTACTGCTTATACAATGACCACAGTTGCTTCTGGCATCAACAAATGGATTGTTGGTACTAAGGCATACGATTCTACAGTTGTAAACAATCACGCTTTGTATGTATCAGACGATGATTCCTCATTCCATTACAATACAACAGCATATTCATATTCTACAAAATATTCTACATTTGCTACTATACCTATTAAATTTGGTGGAGATAATTTGAATGAATACGAGATCTCTTTCGATTATAGAGTTGGTGGTAACTCTAATAGTAAATTCTCTGCTTACTTAGTTCCTGCTGATGTTGAATTGGCTTACAATAACCAAATTGACGAAAGCAACGCATACGTTCTAACAAAAGATGTATCTGGAATAACTGATTGGACTAATGTTATGACCATTGCACAGGGTGTTCAAGGAGTTTATAACCTTGTATTCGAATGGAGATATACCGATTATTCTTGGTATGTAAACAACCCTCCTTCAGCAGTAGATAATATCAAGATTCAAGGCTATGAGTGCAGACGTCCTAATAGTCTTAACTACGATTCTGTAACTACAACTAAGGTATATTTGACTTGGAAAGAAGCAGGTACAACAGATACTTGGAAACTATACTATGGTATCAACAAAGATAATTTATCTTCTGTTGTAGAGGTAAATAGTACTAATTCTACATACAACGCTGCAACTAAGACAGTATACTACACTGCTGATAGTTTGTTGTCAGGTGCTAAGTATTATTTCAAGGTTACAAGTATTTGTGGTGAGGAATCACAACCTACTTCTATCCTTAAGGCTTCTACATTGGGTACCCGTGTAGACGAATTCCCTTACTTCTTATCATTTGAGAATAGTTTGGAGAACAATACCTTCACTATAACTGGTACTGGCGTTAACCAATTCGTTATTGGCGATGCTGCTGGTGTTGATGATCAATATGGTGACGGTTGGACACATCACGCTTTGTATCTATCTAACGACGAAGGCGAGACATTTGCTTGGTCTGGTAATGTTGACGGAACGACTTCTGACGCTTACGCTACAATGCAAATATTATTCGGTTCAGAAGATGAATACTCTATCGACTTCGATTATATCACTTCTGGATATGAGACTCAAAACTGTCTAAAAGTTTACTTGAAAGACGAGAACGGAGTACAAACTCAGATAATGCCAAATACCTTAGGATATGGTATCAATGCTTGGACACACTTCCAATACAAGACAACTGGAGTTAAGAATGGTGCATACGATCTAATCTTCTATTGGCATAATGGTACGGGTAATCATATCAACCCAGGTGCTGCTATCGATAATATTAGTATCGTAGGTTCTTCTTGTACTTCTGTTGATACACTTAGAGTTGAAAAGGGTCGTAAGACTTATACAAACTCTTTACCTGTTAGATGGTATGACAACAACCCAGAGCATACTTCTTGGACTGTTGTATACAACGAGGCAAACTCTAATGCTACTACAATAGTAGTTGAGGATACAAATATATTGCTTACTGGTTTGAACTCAAGTGCAAGATACGAGATTCGTGTTTATGCTAATTGTGTATCAGGTGAGGATACTACATTATCTGTTCCTGTATACGTTTCTGCATACACAGATTGTCCTCCTATCGCAAGTGGTTGGTCAGATGCATTTGATATTCAAAAATACAATAATAGACAAATCCCTGCTTGTTGGGTAAGATTGTATACATACAATGGTGCTGACGCTGTTGCTGGTACTGTTCCTTATCCTTCAATTATTACATACGCTGGTACAGGACACGTACAAGGTTCTGATCTTTCTACTGGTGGAACAGGCGATGCTACTTCTATGGAATGGAAGGGTAAAGGTATTATGGCTACTCCATACTTCGAGAATATAGAGTCTTCTATCTTCACTTATTATGGATTCCGTAATGGTTCTGCTTCTACAGGCGAAGGTGCTGGTATTTGGATTTATGTTGCTGATGATATCTATGACTCTACTACTTGGGAGCCTATTAAATTCATAAAGAACTCTGATCTTGGTAACTGGAATTATCATAACAATAGTTTCGGTGGTCAAATCAAGATACCTATGAATAATATTATCTCAACAGGTACTAAGGCAATTGTTATGGATTACTATAATGATGGCGACAGTTATGGATCATTATATTTGGATGACTTCCGTATGTTACCTAACGCAGAAACTGAGACTCCTTGTAACAACAACCTTGTATTGTCTTTGACAGACGGTGAGATTAACGACGAAGACAGTTTGTTATACACTTCTACCTCAGACTCTACTACTGCTACAGTTACTTGGACTAACCCAGACAATGCAAGAATATTCGATTATAAGATCGATATCCACGGTCATTGGACAACAACTGCACTTGGTGATTCTTGTACTGCTACATTCACAGACTTGACACCTGGTACTGAGCATACAATCTATGTACGTGCTCATTGCTATGATATCAACAATATCTATAACGACGATAGTACACAAGTTACAGGCTACGATACAGTAGAGAACGGTAATGTTTCTGCTTGGAAATCTATTACCTTCACTCTTTCTGGTGAGAATCCATTATTCTGCCCAGAGGTTACTTCTGTTGTTGTAGATTCTGTTTCAGATGTTACTGTACAAGTTTCTTGGACTATCGAAGGTGCATTTGCACAAGGTGTTGACATTATGCTTACAGAGGACGACGATCCTATGTACAACGCATACGATGGTAAATACACTACAGTAGGCGATACAGTAAGTACTTATACCTTTACAACTACTTCTGAAGGATATGCTATCAAGCAATTGACTTCTTACAATGTTTACATTCGTTCTCATTGTGTTCAGTCTACTTCAGAATGGGATACAGTACACGCTACTACCCTAAAGACTAAGTTCTATCCTACTGTTCAAACTAATAGTGCTAACCTTGGCGATGCTACATCTTTCACTGCTGCTACAGTTACTTTGAAGGGTGCTGCTAACCAACAAGACTACACTATTAACGAGAGAGGTTTCTACTACTATGAGACTAATTCTCCTGCTACTCAAACATCAGTTGTTTCTCAAGACGAGACTTACAACTTCTCTGCTACACTTACTACTTTGAAACCTTCTACATCTTATACATACTTTGCTTATGTTAAGATAGCCGAGGATACACTTACATTCTTTGGTGACCCTCAAACATTCACAACTGCTACTTATATACCAGTTAAACCTACATTGGCAGTTACTACCGATAGTATTACTGACCACAGTGTTAAATTCAATGGTACATTCACAGTAACAGACGAGAATATCGTTACTAAGGGATTTGTATTCTATCGTGCTAACGATCCTACTAATACAACTGATATCACTGTTGCAGGTGCTGCTACAACGGCTAAGGTTGATACTTTGAAAGACAACACAACTTACAAAGTATATGCTTACGCAACAACCAACTACTACACAACTGCAGTAACCAGTGATACCATTACCTTCACAACTGACGCTAACGCACAGACTATTATAGACCCTGTCGTAGTTGCTAACGCTGCAACAGGCGTAGATACTGCTAAGGCTACTTTGTCTGCAACCGTTACCGAGACAGGTACATTACCTATCAAGGGTATTGGATTTATCTACAACATTAAGGGTACATCTTCTACGGATACCATTACTATGGCTACAACAGAGATGGATAACAGCGGTGCATTTAGCAAACAAGTTACAGGCTTGACTAAGAACAAGAATTACGAATACGTTGCTTGGGTTAAGACTGATAGCGGAATGTTTACTTCTGCTAAGATTAACTTCAAGACAGCCGAAGGTCAATTCGTTGCTCCACAGGTTACAACCTTAGACGCTGACGCTATAGATGATTCTCACGCTACTTTGTCTGCAACCTTAGTTCCAGGTAGCAAAGACATTACTGCTAAGGGATTCGTTTATGCTAAACAAGGTGAGAGTGATTCTACTACGGTCGTTTCTACTACTGTTGGTAATAACTTCACTTACAACTTGGTTAACTTGTCAGCAGGTACAACATACAACTATAGAGCATTCGTTACAACCGAAGGTGATAGCAACTACTATGGTGAGGAGAAATCTTTCACTACTACTGGTGGTATAGTAATCACTTATCCTACTGTTCAAACTTACGATGCTACTAACGTTGCACAAACATCGGCTACTTTGAATGGTCGTGTTGATGAGACGAATAGTACAGTAACCGTAACAGAGAAGGGATTTGCTTACAAGGTTCAAGGTTCTACTACTGTAATGGAGAAAGTAGTTACATCTACTAACGCTCAATTCTCAGACGTAGTTACCGATTTGACCGCTGCAACAGAATATGTATACTATACTTACGCTAAGATAGGTACAGATACTATTATCAAGGGTGAGGAAAAATCTTTCACTACCGTTGCTGCAGCCGTTGTTGAGCCTACAGTTGCAACGGGTAACGCAGAATCTACTAAGAACTCTATCACATTACACGCAACAGTTACTCTTGGAACTAAGGACATAACTGCTTCTGGTTTCAATTATAGAGAGTCTGGCTTAAATGCTTGGCAAACTGTTGAGGCTACTATTAGTGATGGTTCTATGATGGCAACAGTTGAGGGATTGAATCCTGAGACTACTTACGAATATCAAGCCTTTATTACTACTGAGGATGGCACTATAACTGGTGACGTTAAATCAGTAATAACCTTGAAAGACGGTGCTTTGATAGACGTAACAGATGCTAACTCTATGGTAGTTTATCCTAACCCTACAACAGACAATGCTGTATTGAGAGTAGAAGGCTTAGATGCAGACGCACAAGTTATCTTGGTAGACGTATCTGGTCGTGTAATCTCAACCTCAGTACTTGCTAAGGGTCAAACGACTATGACAATCAAGATGGAGTCTTTGAATGCTGGCACTTACTATGTAAGAGTAGTAAATGACAACTTCACTAAGACAATGTCTTTGATTAAAAAATAATCTGTAAAGATTAGTCTTAATTTCTAAGGAGGCGAACTTTTGGGAAGGGTTCGCCTCCTTTTTGTTTCCGTATAATAGATCCTAACCTGATTCAATAAAATAATCATTATAGAAACGCATTTCAGAAAAAATGTTTATCTTTGCAGAAAGATTGTAGGATTGCAAAACAGAAGAATAGACCAAAAAAATAGCAGCAAGTATTATGGCAAAAGAGAAACAATCATCAAGATTAACAACACAGCACAAAGAAAGTCAAGGATCTATCGGTATCTTTGGTTTTGAGGCTCAAAAGCATGACAAGACCACAAGTGATATATCTCATGCAGTAATAGATGCTCTAAGGAACAAGTATAAACAACTGACTTTTAGATATCGCCAGAGTGTAGAGAAAAAAGAAATCAACGAAGCCTTAAAGAAAATAGATTTGTATTTAGGACAGACTTTATTTGTGGAAAATGCCAGCATTATTCCCGATGGTGGTATTATAGAGGTTAGAGATGATAATGATAATTGGCGTATTGTCTTAGTCTCCGAAGCCAAATATCAAGGCAAAGATATCGAAAACATCGAAAAAGGCAAACTTGTTGGTGCTAAAAGCAATCAAGACCTTATGGTTGGAGGTAATGCCATAGAACGTTCGCATAAAAATATATCTGAAATTGCTAATATGATGTTAGCAGAGTCTCATTTTCCATACGTACTCTTTCTTGAAGGATCCAACTTTCTTACTCAGACAATACAGGTAACAAGGCCCGATGGTAGAGTTGTTACTTTGGAATACAATTCTGGAACACTTAATAGATTAGATAGACTAACTGCTGCTAATTATGGTATGCCTATCAATACCAACCTTTGTAAGAATCGTTTTATACAACACGAGGATAAGACAATTATGCTACAAGCAACCTCCATCTATACTCAGGGCGATGGTAGAAGTTGGGATAGAGAAGAGATGTTTAGGATTATGTTGGAGATAGCAGAAACTTCCCTTCAAGTACTTGGAAGAGATTTGTGGAATCAAATTAACAGATAATTAAGATGTCAAGACAAGCAACTAACAAACTTCTTCAAAAGGCAAAGAAATCCAAAAGCGATGAGTTCTATACACAATTATGTGATATAGAGCGAGAATTACAATACTATCCGAATAGTTTTGTTGATAAAGTCGTATATTGTAATTGCGATGACCCACTGACAAGCAATTTCTTTCGCTTTTTTAAGGAAAATTTCCACAGGCTAAGACTTTGCAAACTTATTGCATCGTGTTATAAAGAGAAGACGGACAATCTTTTTGATACAAAATCCGACCAAAAGGCTTATTATTGTGAATATAAGGGAGAAGAGAATACACCTTTGCAAATCATTCCTTTCATAGAAGACGGAGATTTTAGGAGTAGTGAGTGTATAGAGTTGCTCAAACAAGCAGATATCGTTGTTACTAATCCTCCTTTTTCTCTTTTTAGAGAATTTGTTTCGCAAATAGTTAAGTACAAAAAGAAATTTCTTGTAATTGGCAATGTAAATGCAATAACTTATAAGGAAATATTTGATCTTATTCAAAGAAATGAAGCATGGCTTGGAGTTAATCTTGGACGTGGTATTTCTGGATTTATTGTTCCTGATCATTATGATCAATATGGGACAGAGGTAAGTATAAATAAAGATGGTCAAAAGGTTATTGCAACAAATAGTTGTTTGTGGCTAACAAACCTTGAATCGAATAATCGTCCTGAGGATATTGTTCTAACAAAATATTATTTAGGTCACGAAGACACTTATCCTAAATACGATAATTGCGATGGAATAAATGTAAGTAGGACGCAGGATATTCCAAATGATTACTATGGCCTTATGGGTGTTCCGATAACATTTCTACACAAATATAACCCAGATCAATTCGAGATAGTAAGATTTCGCAAAGGAGACGATGGTAAGGATTTGCGTATCAATGGGAAGTGTCCTTATTTTAGAATCCTTATCCGTAACAAACGATTGCAAATGATTAGGTAGAGTAATAAGGATGTCCTCTCTACAAACTATCCGAACGAATACACAAGACGTTTGTTTCTTATCGCAAGTTATCAAAATAACTCTCGACACCATTAAAATAATATCAAAGAATATTTGAATAATATCAAAGAATATTTTGATAAAATCAAAGAATAATTAAATAAAATCAAAGAATATTCTGATAAAATCAAAGAATATTCTCAAAGGGATTGATTTAGAGAGAAGATTCTGGCGAAAGAGAGAGATAAAGAAAGTAAGTAAAACAATAACTTTCATATATTTATTCGACAAAAGAGATGTTTTCTTAGGGGAAAGAGAGGTTATTTTGAAAATAAATCGTAACTTTGTGGTTCAAACAATCAATTAGATAAAGCAAATTATGAGAATACTAATCACTGGAGGTTGTGGTTTTATTGGTAGCCACACTTGTGTAGAATTGCAAAATGCAGGTTTCGACGTTGTTATTGCCGACAACCTGTCTAACTCAAAAGAAGAAGTTGTAGATAATATAGCAAAGATAACAGGCAAACGCCCTGACTTTATCAAAGCAGACCTTTCGAACGAAGAACAATGTAACAAAGTCTTTGATACTTTTACGGATATCGAAGGAATAATCAACTTTGCTGCCTACAAAGCCGTTGGCGAGAGTATGCAAAAACCTATAGAGTACTACAAGAATAATCTCGGTATATTGCTCAATGTTATGGACAATATGAAAAGAAAGAATATCAATTACTTTGTTCAATCTTCCTCTTGTACTGTCTATGGCGAGCCAGACGAATTGCCTATCAAGGAGAGTTCACCTATCAAGGACGCTACCTCTACATACGGCCATACTAAGCAAATAGTAGAGCAGATGTTAGGTTTTATTACCTCTTCTACTAATATCCGTGCTATTGCTCTAAGGTATTTCAACCCAATAGGTGCTCACCCAACTGCCCTAATAGGCGAGTTGCCAAACGGAGTGCCGAACAATCTTTTGCCTTTTATCACACAGACAGCAGCAGGTATAAGAAAAGAATTAGTAGTCTTTGGTAATGATTATCCAACTCCTGATGGTACTTGCATAAGAGACTATATACACGTAGTAGATTTAGCCAAAGCCCATGTCGTTGCTATCAACAGACTAATAGAAAAGAAGAACAAAAAAGCACTTGAGTTCTTTAATATCGGTACGGGTAGAGGTTATTCTGTTTTGGAGATAATCAATTCGTTCGAAAAGACAACAGGACAGAAACTTAATTGGCGTTTTGGTCCTCGTCGTGAGGGTGATATCATCAAGATCTGGGCAGATACCACTTTTGCAAAAGAAGAATTAGGTTGGCAAGCCAAAGAAGATATCGACTCTATGACCTCTTCTGCTTGGAAGTGGCAACAAACACTATAAAACAATATTTATTATGAGAAAAGTAGCGTTAATCACAGGTATTACAGGACAAGACGGTAGTTTCTTGGCTGAGTTTCTTATCGAAAAGGGATACGAGGTTCATGGTATCTTGCGTAGGTCTTCTTCTTTCAATACTGGCAGGATCGAACACTTGTATTTGGACGAATGGGTTAAGGATATGAAACAAAAAAGACTTGTCAACTTGCATTGGGGAGATATGACAGACTCGTCTTCTTTGATAAGGATAATCAATACCGTCCAACCAACCGAGATATATAACCTGGCAGCACAATCTCATGTGAAAGTATCTTTCGATGTTCCTGAATACACGGCAGAAGATGACGCTATTGGGGTATTAAGACTATTGGAGGCTGTAAGGATATGCAAGATGGAAAAGACTTGTAGAATCTATCAAGCCTCTACTTCCGAACTCTTTGGTTTGGTGCAAGAAGTTCCGCAAAAAGAGACTACACCTTTCTATCCACGTTCGCCTTACGGCGTTGCCAAACTATACGGCTATTGGATAACAAAGAATTATAGAGAAAGTTATGGTATGTTTGCCACCAACGGCATACTCTTTAACCATGAGAGCGAACGCCGTGGCGAGACCTTCGTAACTCGTAAGATAACCTTAGCCGCTTGCCGTATCGCACAAGGTTATCAACGCAAACTATACTTAGGTAACCTTAATGCCTTACGAGACTGGGGCTACGCCAAGGACTATGTCGAGTGTATGTGGTTGATACTTCAACAAGACAAACCAGACGACTTTGTTATCGCAACGGGAGAATATCACTCGGTTAGAGACTTCTGTACGATAGCCTTTAAGGAGGTCGGCATAGACTTAGAGTGGAGGGGCGAAGGCATAGACGAAAAAGGTATCAATAGGGCTAACGGCGAGGTATTAGTAGAGGTAGACCCTAAATATTTCCGTCCTGCCGAAGTAGAGCAACTATTAGGCGACCCAACCAAAGCAAAGACCCTTTTAGGTTGGCAACCAAGGAAGACTTCTTTCGAAGAGTTAATTAGGATAATGGTTAAACACGATATGGAATACACCCGAAAGTTGTATCTCAAAGCACAAAATCCAGAGTAATATGTGTAAGCATAGCAAGATATATGTAGCCGGCCACAGAGGTATGGTAGGCAGTGCCATAGTTAGAGAACTGCAAAGGCAAGGATATGATAATATCATCGTCCGTACGCATAAAGAGTTGGACCTAACTAATCAAACGGACGTAGAAAAGTTCTTTATGAAAGAAAAACCCGAATACGTCTTCTTGGCTGCTGCAAAGGTCGGCGGCATTATGGCTAACGATACTTTCCCTGCTGACTTTATGTATGAGAATATGATAATGGAGATGAATGTTATTCACTCGGCTTGGAAGAATGGTTGTAAGAAATTGGAGTTCTTAGGTTCCTCTTGCATCTATCCTCGTATGGCTCCACAGCCTATGACAGAGGACTGCCTTTTGACATCATCTTTGGAAAAGACTAACGAAGCCTACGCTTTGGCTAAGATAAGTGGTTTGAAATATTGTGAATACCTCAACAAACAATACGGCACCGACTACATAAGCGTTATGCCGACTAACCTCTATGGACCAAACGACAACTATAACAAAGAGACCTCGCACGTCTTGCCTGCCTTGATAAGAAGATTTCACGAAGCCAAACTAACTAATCAACCCTCTGTAACTTGCTGGGGCGATGGCAGTGCGTTAAGAGAATTTCTTTACGTAGACGATTTAGCCAACTTGTGCGTATTCCTAATGAATAACTATTCTTCCTCACAGACCATTAACGCAGGTACGGGCAAAGAGATCTCAATCAAAGACTTGGCTACCCTAGTTGCAGAGATTATCGGCTACAAAGGCGAGATCCTTTGGGACAAAAGCAAACCTAATGGGACGCCTCGCAAACTATTGGACGTAAGCAAAGCAGATAGTCTTGGTTGGCATTACAAGACGGAGTTAAAGGACGGAATACGTTTGGCATATAAGGATTTTCTTGAGAACGAGAACCGCAAATAATCTAAGATTAACACACAAAGATACTAAAAAACTAAAAGACACTAAGATGAGTAAGCGAGTATTTGTTTCGGGTTGTTATGATATGTTGCACAGCGGGCATGTTGCCTTCTTTAAGTCGGCAGCACAATACGGCGATTTGTATGTTGGCATAGGCAGTGATAAGACTGTCTTCGAACTAAAACACCGCAAGACCATCAACACCGAAAGAGAAAGACTGTACATGGTCAAAGCCATTCGCTATGTTAAGGACGCTTGCATCAATACGGGTAGCGGTATTATGGATTTCGTAGAGAGCGTGGATAAGTTTCGCCCCGATATCTTTGTGGTTAATCAAGACGGCAACACCAAACAAAAAGAAGAGTTTTGCAAACAACGTGGTATCGAGTACATAGTCTTGCAACGCACCCCAGAGGATGACCTTCCGACAAGAAGCACAACAGATTTGCGTCGAACCTTAGTCTCGCATATCCCTTATAGATTGGATTTGGCAGGCACTTGGATAGATCAGCCGTACGTCTCTAAGTATCACAGCGGTTGGGCGATAACTATTTCTATTGAGCCAACAACGGAGTTCAACGAAAGAAGCGGTATGAGTACCTCCACACGAAAAGCCATAAAGAAATTATTCCCTTATCATCTCCCTGATTATAACCCCGAACTACTTGCCAAACTAATCTTTTGTTTTGAGAACGAGCCTATGGTACAGAACTATGTATCAGGAGCACAAGACGCCATAGGTATCTGTGTGCCAAGTCTTGTCCGCCATTATTACAACGGCAACTATTGGCCACAAAAGATAGAGACTTGCGAAGACGAGGACGTCTTGTCTTGGTTAGAGAATCATCTTTGCGTTGTTCATACTTTCGACCGACCAACCGATACGCATGTAGATAGCGACACAAATATCAATACGGCTTTGGTAGAAAAATTGGCTTTTGCGTCCGAAAATTGTTGGCAGGCGATAATCAACAAGGATTTGGAGGCTTTCGCTAAGTATTTCAACGACTCATTCTCGGCACAAGTCAGTATGTTTCCGCACATGGTTAATAAACAATTGGAGACATATATAAATGAATATCGAGACAAGTCCTTAGCCCTAAAACTATCGGGAGCAGGTGGCGGAGGTTACTTAATCTTGGTGGTAGACAAGCCCTTAGAAGATTCTATTAGGATAAAAATCAGACGCAAAGGCAGTCTATAATTCCTCACCCCTCAGGAAAATTTCTTCTCACGAACGGAAAACTTGTTGGGGTGTGAAAATAAGAAGGAGAGGAGGGGAGGTGAGAAGGAAAGGAATGGAGATAAAAAGGAAAGAGAGAAGAAAGGTGAATATCAAAAGATTAGGGAAATATCTTTGTGCCTTAAACAGAATTAACAAAGAGTAGGGGAGGAAAGAATAAAAAAATTATACTAATTTTGCAACTCACTTAGGGGTTGGAGACAAGGCGGGAAAGACATATAATCTAATGCAAAACAAATTACAATTATGGTAGATTTTACACACTTACATGTTCACACACAATATTCAATCTTAGACGGAGCGTGTGCAATAAACAAGGTCGTTGATAGGACAAAAGAACTGGGTATGGACTCTTTGGCAATAACAGATCACGGAGTAATGTACGGTGCTTTGGAGTTCCGCAATACTTGTGTAAAGAAAGGTATCAAACCTATTATAGGCTGCGAGATGTATGTCGTGCCGAACGATAGATTCGACAAAAACGAAGGAAGAGGTAATCACCTTATATTGTTAGCAAAGAACTTTACAGGATATCAAAATCTAATCAAATTGGATTCCTTAGGCTTTGACCCC
The DNA here is from genome assembly GCA_963588535.1 of Erysipelotrichaceae bacterium. GTDB lineage: Bacteria > Bacteroidota > Bacteroidia > Bacteroidales > P3 > Scybalousia_A. The sequence goes on from CAVAII010000146.1 coordinate 17,139, forward strand.
AAAGCATTTTATTATAATTCACGAATAGATAAGAAACTATTGTTCGAACATAGCGAAGGCTTGATTTGTTCGTCCGCCTGTGTGGCAGGTATCATACCGAGATTGTTGTATTCTAACAAGTTCGATGAGGCAAAGAAGGTCGCTATGGAATACAAAGAGGTCTTCAAAGACGATTACTACATAGAACTACAAAACTTCTGTGGCAAGAACGAGATGCAACAGAATGTTAATCCCAAACTAATCGCCTTGGCAAAAGAATTGGATATTAAGATAGTGGCAACGAATGACGTACACTTTATAAACAAAGACGATTTCTATGCACATCGTATCTTGATTTGTTTGGCAACTACTCAGACCATTAACGCACAGAGCAAACTAATGTATTCGGGTGAGGAATATCTAAAAACGCCCGATCAGATGGCAGAACTATTCAAGGACACCCCCGAGGCCATTAGCACCACAAGAGAGATTGCCGACAAAGTAGAAGTATATGAACTCGAAAGGCAACCGATACTTCCTGTGTTCGATATACCAAAGAGTTTTGGCAAGATAGAAGACTATTATGAGAAATATTCTGAGCAAGATGTAAAAGATAACCTCCTTGAAGAACTGACCAAAAGAGAGAAAATCTCCCCCGATGCTACCGATGAAGAAAAACAAAAAGCCGTTGAAAAGACCCTAGCCGACAAGGGCGGATATGATAAGGTTGTCCGCACCAAATTCGATTTTGAATACCTAAGATATCTTACCTATCAGGGTGCAGAGAAACGTTATCCCACTCCATTAGAGGACAAAGTAAAGCAAAGAATAGATATGGAGTTGGATACAATACAGTGGATGGGATTTCCTGGCTACTTCCTAATTGTACAAGACTTTATCAACTATAGTAGAAACAACTTGGGCGTTATAGTTGGTCCGGGTAGAGGTTCGGCTGCCGGTAGTGTGGTGGCGTATTGTTTGGGAATTACACAGATAGAGCCTATCAAATATGATTTATTGTTTGAGCGTTTCCTTAATCCTGACCGTATCTCACTACCCGATATAGATGTGGATTTCGATGATGAAGGTCGTGCCCGAACACTTAAATATGTGCAAGAGAAATATGGCGTAACGCACGTTGCACAGATTACAACCTTTGGTACAATGGCTGCCAAGATGAGTATAAAAGATGTGGCAAGAGTATTGGAATTGCCGTACGCTGCATCGAACAAACTGGCAAGTTATGTACCTACTCGGCCAGGTGTAACCCTTGAACAAGCCTTGCAAGAGTCTCCCGAATTGCAAGAAGTAATGGACCACGGTTCTGACCTCGAAAAGAAAGTCCTTAAATATGCTATGGATTTGGAAGGTTCGATTCGTAGCACAGGCGTACATGCTTGTGGAGTAATCATAGGTCCTGATGATATTAGCAATTATGTTCCCCTCGCTAAGCCAAAGGATAGTACGATGATGGCAGTACAATTCGAAGGCAAACTAATAGAGAGTGTCGGAATGATAAAGATGGACTTCTTAGGTTTAAGCAACCTATCAATTATCAAGGACGCCTGCGAAAATATCTACAAATCTCGTGGTATAAAAGTAGATATCGACAACATATCTTTGGAAGATAAACAGACTTTGGAGTTATTCGCTGCCGGCAATACTACGGCTACGTTCCAGTTCGAAAGCGAGGGAATGAAGAATCACCTCAAAGACCTAAAGCCCGATAAATTCGAGGACCTAATAGCAATGAATGCTCTCTATCGTCCAGGTCCTATGGCGTATATTCCTGATTTTATCAAAAGAAAGCACGGACTTGCTAAGATAGAGTATGAGTTTCCGCAGATGGAGAAATACCTTAAAGATACGTATGGTATAACCGTCTATCAAGAGCAAGTTATGCAACTATCAAGAGAACTTGCTAACTTTACGCCAGGTCAAGCCGATACCCTACGAAAAGCAATGGGTAAGAAGAAAATAGATGTTATGGCGAAGATGAAAGAGAAGTTCGACAAAGGTTGCGAAGAAAATCATCTCGACAAAAAGAAAACCGAGAAGATTTGGAACGATTGGGTAGAGTTTGCCAAATATGCTTTCAACAAATCGCACGCTACTTGCTACGCTTACGTTGCCTTCCAAACAGGATACCTCAAAGCCCATTACGCCCCCGAATATATGTCGGCTGTGCTTACACATAATGCCAGCAATCCTAAGAATATCACACTTTATATTGCCGATTGCCAAAAGATGAATATAGACGTATTAGGACCAAATATCAATGAGTCGGACGTCAACTTTATGGTAAACAAAAAAGGACAGATATTGTTTGGACTAAATGCCGTTAAGAGCGTAGGAGAGAAGGTGGCACAATGTATTGTTAAGGAAAGAAACGATAATGGAGAGTACTTGTCTGCCGAGAATCTAATAATGCGAAACATTGGTATTATCAACAAGAAAGCCTTAGAGTCTTTGATCTTAGCAGGTGCGTTGGACTGTTTTACTAATGTGGATAGAGCACAATATTTTGTTAAAGAGAACAATTCCGAGATGACTTTCTTGGAAAAACTCCTCAAATACTGCCAAAGACAAAAAGAAAACGAGAACTCCGCTCAAACCTCCCTATTCGGAGAAGAACAAGCAGAGGAAGAATCTAACCTATTATTCCCACAATGTGATCCGATGAGTTTGTTGGAGAAACTAAAAAACGAGAGAGAGTTAATAGGTTTCTACATATCTGGTCACCCTTTGGATAATTATCAAGATGAGATCCGCACCTTTGCTCACAACTCCTTAATAGAACTACAAGACCTTAACGCCCTATACAAAAAGAACATAACCGCTCCGTCATTTGCAGGCATAATAACCAAACAAGAACAAGGCGTGCAAAAGAATGGTAATAGATTTGGTAAATTTACTTTGGAGGATAAAAGCGGTTCGTACGACTTCTTCCTAGGTGGTAAGGCGTATCTTAATTTTGCCTCTTACCTTAAAGACAATCTCTACATATATATAGAATGTTACGTAGGGCCGAGTCCTTATTTATCGTCCGAAAGCGGAGATCCAGACGTGCGTTGCCAAATAAAGAAGATAGAACTATTGGAGGATATGTTCAATACATACGCCACAGGGGTTAGCGTTGTCTTGGACGCTCACAAACTAAACGATAACGTAGTAAATGATCTATGCGAGATAGCAAAGAAAAACAAAGGTAAGGCAGATATAGATTTCGTTGTCTTTGACGGCGATACCAAGGTGCGTGTAACTCTCGATAGCAAGAAATACAAAATAGATATTTCTCCATTCGTCGCAGACCTAAAAGCCTTAATGAAAAAGGACGAAGTCTGTGAATATGATATCCTTACAAGAACAAATTAGATGACTTATCTTGCCTTTGATATCATAAAAGAGTTAGCTGCCAAAGAAGGTTTTGTAGATTGTGGTGCTACAAAGAGCGGAGAGTTGGACCTAACCGCCTTTAAGGACTGGCTAAGCAGAGGTTATAACGCCTCGATGTCTTATCTTGAAAATAATCTCGACAAAAGACAGAGCCCTGAGTTATTATTCGAAGACACTAAGACGATACTCTGTTTTCTCTATTCTTATAATGACGAAAACATAACCAAAGACTCCCCCTTTAAGATAGCACAATACGCTCAAAGGAAGGATTATCACTATGTTATCAAGCAGAAACTAAATAATATCATCTCCGCTCTCCAAACGCAGTTCAAGGATTTTTCCGCTCGTGCCTTTGTAGACTCTGCCCCCATCAAAGAAGTAGAATGGGCTATTAGATGCGGATTAGGTTGGAGGGGGAAAAACTCTCTTTTGGTTACCAAACAGTTTGGCAACAAGGTGTTTATTGGTGAGATATTATGCAATTATACAACTGATTACATAGAAGAAAACACCAACCCCCAAAAAGATTATTGCGGATCTTGTACTGCCTGTCTTGACTCTTGTCCTAATCATGCTATCCTCCCAAACAGAACCCTTGACGCCAATCGCTGTATCTCCTATCAAACCATTGAGAACAAAGAGACTATCCCCGAAACTATCAACCTAAACAACTATATCTATGGTTGCGATATTTGTCTTAATGCTTGTATTTGGAATCGCAAAGCCAAGACAATCTCTACACAAGACAAAGAGGTTAAAGACCTTATCAACTGCATTCTAACCAAGATACAGCGGAGCGAAGACTTTGAAGACCAGTGGCGACAAATCAAAAAACTCTCTCCTATGGGTAGAGTGAAGTATCAGAAGTTTCTCTCCAATATAGAACTGGCCAAAAAGCAGAGTAAACTTAACTAAAAAAAGACTTATATGTTTGTAGTCTAAGAAAAAGTTTGTATTTTTGCAAACGATAACTATAAACACTTCAAACAATGAAACGTTTCTTATTAATAATGGCAATAGTAGGCGTATTCACTATGTCTGCTTGTGCTCAAAAACAAAACAAACAGGAGGAAAATCAAATGAAAACATTAGTTGCGTATTTCTCAGCCTCTGGCGTAACAGCAGGCGTAGCAAAGGATTTGGCAAAGGTTGCTAACGCAGATCTTTATGAAATCAAACCCGAAGTGCGTTATACAGACGCAGACCTCGATTGGAGAGACAAACAATCACGTTCTACTATCGAGATGAAAGATAAGAACTCTCGTCCAAAGATCGTAAAAGACCTAAACAACGCTCAAGATTATAACCTTGTATATATCGGTTTCCCTATCTGGTGGTATACTGCCCCAACTATAATCAACACTTTTATCGAGAGTTATGACCTCTCTAACAAGACAATCGTATTGTTTGCCACCTCAGGCGGTAGCGATATCAAAAAGTCTGTAGAAGACCTTCAAAAGACTTATCCTAACCTAAGGATAAAAGGCGGAAAACTCCTAAACAATGCTTCGCAAACGGAGTTAGAAAAGTTTGTTAAGGAGAATAAATAAGCAAACAAACAAAGGACGACTACATTGGTTATCCTTTGTTTATTCCAAAGTCTTCTTTTATAAACAAATATGAAGACAATTGTCGTAAGCGTAAGCAATGACCTATACAACGATAACCGAGTGTTGAAGACTTGCCAAAGCCTTCATAACTTCGGTTACAACGTTGTCGTATTATGCAAACACGCTACCCCAAAAAGACAACAACAATACTCGACCTTCGAAAGCGATAACAAGTTCTTATGCGTCAAAAGACTTAAATTCCTTTTCAAAAAGAATGTTCTTTACTATGCAGAACTCAACCTAAGGCTGTTTTTTCGCTTATTATTCACTCACTCTGCGGTTTTATGGGCAAATGATTTAGATACCCTTCTGCCAAACTATCTGGTTAGCAGGATAAAACGTATTCCCCTTATATTCGATTCACACGAAATGTTCTGCTATGTTGCCGAACTGAAAGAGGGTTCTTTCCAACAACGAGTCTGGCTTTGGATAGAGGGCAAGATAGTCCCACGATTGCGATATATCGTTACTGTCTGTCAGCCTATTAAGGATTATTTTAGGGAGAAATACGGAGCCAACAGCATTATAGTTCGCAATATCCCTGCTTATAACCCCAACAACCAGCCTTCTAAGCACTACCCACTCCCCGATAAATACATTATATGGCAAGGTTCTACCAATATAGACAGAGGTTTAGAGGAGTTGGTTATGGCTATGAAAAAGGTAGATTGTCGGCTATTGATTTTGGGCTCTGGTGATATCTTTCCTCTCTTACAAAACCTTATAACCTCCAACAACTTAGGCGATAAAGTGCAATTACTCGGCAAGGTAGATTTTCAAACTATGATGACCTTGACTCAAGGTGCTACTTTGGGTATCTCTATCGACAAACCTACCAATCGCAACTACGCTATATCTCTACCAAACAAGATTTTCGAGTACATCAACGCCGCCACTCCGGTCCTTTATTCCCCTCTAAGTGAGATAAAGCGAATAGAGGAGCAGTACAATTGCGGAATAGAGTTAAAGAGTTATGATACCGACCTTTTAGCCCAGCAACTCTCCTCCCTTATCTCCGACAACGCCCTCTTACAAACCCTTTCCAACAACTGCCTTCTCGCCCAGCCCCACCTTAACTGGCAAACCGAAGAACTCTCCCTCCACACCCTCCTCCACACCCTCGAATAACCCGCCCCCTCCCTCGAATACCTCTTTCCCTCCCTCAAATATCCCTTCCCCTCCCCCGAATATCCCTTTCCCTC
>CAVAII010000147.1:0-17631 GCA_963588535.1 Erysipelotrichaceae bacterium
CGAGGTAACAATCTGCGATAACGAGACATATACATTCGGAGATACTACATTAGCAATAGCAGGTACTTATACAAGAACCTTCAAGACTGTTAATGGTTGTGATAGCACAGTAACTTTGACTTTGAATGTTAATCCAACTTATAAAGTAGACGACGCAGAGGAAACAATCTGTCAAGGCACTACATATCTATTTGGTGATACTATCTTAGCAACCGCAGGTACTTACACAAGAAACTTACGAGCAATAACTGGTTGTGATAGCATAGTAACATTGAAGTTAAATGTTAATCCATCATATAAGATAAACGACGCAACAGAGACTATCTGTGAGGGCACTACTTATATGTTCGGTGATACAACGTTAGCAACCGCAGGTGTTTATACAAGAACCTTGAAGACTATCAATGGTTGTGATAGTGTAGTAACATTGAGATTGAACGTTAATCCAACTTATAAGATAAACGACGCAACAGAGACTATCTGTGAGGGCACTACTTATATGTTTGGTGATACAACGTTAGCAACCGCAGGTGTTTATACAAGAACCTTGAAGACTATCAATGGTTGTGATAGTGTAGTAACATTGAGATTGAACGTTAATCCAACTTATAAGATAAACGACGCAACAGAGACTATCTGTGAGGGCACTACTTATATGTTTGGTGATACAACGTTAGCAACCGCAGGTGTTTATACAAGAACCTTGAAGACTATCAATGGTTGTGATAGTGTAGTAACATTGAGATTGAACGTTAATCCAACTTATAAGATAAACGACGCAACAGAGACTATCTGTGAGGGCACTACTTATATGTTTGGTGATACAACGTTAGCAACCGCAGGTGTTTATACAAGAACCTTGAAGACTATCAATGGTTGTGATAGTGTAGTAACCTTGAAGTTGAATGTTAATCCATCATATAAAGTAGATGACGCTGAGGTAACAATCTGCCAAGGCACAGCATATATGTTTGGTGATACGATGTTAGCAAAGGCAGGTACTTACACAAGAACATTGAAGACCGTTAATGGTTGTGATAGTATAGTAACCTTGACTTTGAAGATCAATCCTACATATACCGAGACAGCAGAGGCAACTATCAAGGAAGGTCAGACATACACCTTTGGAGATACTACTTTGACAACTGCCGGTACATATATCAAGACTTTGAAGACTATTAATGGTTGCGATAGCGTGGTAATACTTACCTTGAACGTTGAGCCAGCATACACAGTAACAGAGACAGCCTCTATCTGTGCAGGTGAGACATATACATTCGGTTCACAGTCCTTAACACAGGCAGGTAAGTACACCGAGACATTCAAGACTATTAACGGATACGATAGCGTTGTAACAATCAATCTAATGGTTAACTACACATACAGAGACACCATTACAGCAAATATCTGCGAGGGTAGCACATACGCATTCAATGGTATGAACTTGACTACTGCTGGTATGTACACCAAGACGATGCAGACGGTTAGTGGTTGTGATAGTGTGATAGTGCTTGACTTACAAGTATCGCCATTGAATATGCGTACTATTAACGATACTATCTGCGATGGTGAGACATATACATTTGATGGTAAGAACTACACTAAGACAGGTACATATACTAAGACATTCCCAACTGTTGGTGGTTGTGATAGTGTGATAGTTTTGAACTTGGTGGTAACACCTGCATATAACGACACTATCGAGGCTGATATCTGCGGTGGTTCTTCTTACATCTTCGGAACACAGACTTTGACCACTGCTGGTACATATACTCAGACATTACAGACTGTTAATGGTTGCGATAGTATAGTAGTACTTAAGTTAGGAGTTACCGATTCTTATAACGATAGCATTACAGTAGATATCTGCGAGGGTAGCACATATACATTCGGAACACAGACATTGACAACAGAGGGTGTATATACTAATAACTACACTTCAGTAGGCGGTTGTGATAGTATAGTAACCGTAACCTTAAGAGTTAACCCTAACTACACTAAGACAATTGCTGACACTATCTACAAGGGTGCTACATATCCATTCGGTACACAGACATTGACTACAAGTGGAACATATACCGAGACCTTCCAATCTTCTAAGGGTTGTGATAGTACAGTAACTGTTAACTTAGTAGTAAGACTTGAATATAACGACACCCTAAATATAGGTATCTGTCAGGGCACTACATACACATTTGGTGATGAAGATTTAACTACGGAGGGTACATATACTAAGACCTTCACTTCTATAGATGGTTCTGATAGCGTAGTAACTATCCAGTTAACTGTTAAACCTACATATAATGTAACTATTACGGATACAATCTGTCAAGGTGGTACATATATCTTCGAAGGTGAGGAGTTAGACAGTGTAGGTACTTATACTAAGACACTTCAAAGCATCAATGGTTGTGATAGTACAATAACACTTAACTTAGTAGTTACACCTACTTACGCAGTAACTATTAGCGACACTATCTGCGAGGGCATCGTTTATACCTTCGGTACACAAACTTTGACTACATCTGGTACATACACTGATACATTACAGAGCGTAGATGGTTGTGATAGTACGATAACACTTAACTTAGTTGTTAACCCTATCCACTGTGATACAATAAGAGAAGCAATCTGTAAGGGTGGTTCTTATATCTTCGAGGGTGAAGTATTGACTACGGCAGGTGTTTATACTAAGGTTTACCAAGGTGTTAATGGTTGTGATAGTGTGGTAGTACTTGACTTGAAGGTTAACAACACTTCTGAGGAGGTATTAGTAGAGACTATCTGCGAGGGTACTTCTTACACATTTGGAACACAAGAGTTGACTACAAGTGGAACATATACCGAGACCTTCTTGAATGCTGAGGGTTGTGATAGTACAGTAGTTCTTGAATTGGTTGTTAGCCCTACCGTTTACGATACAGTAGTAGAGACAATTGAAGAGGGTAATACTTATATGTTTGGCGATCAAGAGTTAGACAAAGCAGGTACTTATATTGATACTCTACAGACTGTTAATGGTTGTGATAGTATAGTAGCCCTTGTATTGAAGGTTACAACTAAGGACACTACTAAGGACAACGGAGTACCGCAAGTAAGAATGCATCCTAATCCAACAACGGACGTTGTATATCTAACCATAGACAATGTTCCTAACGCAACTATAACCGTTATCAATATGCAAGGTAAGGTATTGAAACAATACAAAGTAGTTACTAATGAGAACGAGGTTATTATAGATGTAAGAGATTTGGAGAGCGGTACTTACACGATGATAATAAGTAACAGTGATATTCGAATGACTAAGAAGTTGATTAAAAGGAAATAACGGATAATTAATTGAATCTCATAGGTCGCAATTCTAAGAATTTGCGACCTATTTTTGAAAATAAGACATTGGAATGGATTTAATAAATAAGGAAGATATACAATCTGTTGTATTCGGTTCAAATAGTATAAATATTGTATTGAAGAATGGTAAACAATATACTCAGGATTTGAGGTTCTATCCTATGTTGGAGAAGGCTGATGAAAAGGATAGACAGGATTTCGTTATCTCTGCTTTGGGACTGCATTGGCGTTCGTTGGATACGGATATATCTTTCGAAAGTTTCTTATATGACTTCTCGAAACCTTTCGTTTATCACTCCTAAAAATGTTCTATTTTCCTTATACGTTATGTTAGGAAGAGTAGGAAAGTAACCAAGAAAACGATTTTTGATCTTTGTAACCTCTTGATTGATAGTGTCCCAATAAAGTGGCGTTTTATCAGAATAAAGTGTCATTTTATTCGGATAAATGGACGAAACATTTTTTTCTTTCGGCAGAATATTTTGGTAGAATAAAAAAACTTTAAAATCCCACCTCTCAAAAATGTTCTATTTTCCTTATATGCTATTTTCTTGCATAATATTACACCCCTCTTATAAACAGAAATTATCACCCTTCTCGACTTAAAATCGATAGGTATTTATCCCCTCAAAATAGTATCAGACTTTATCAAAATAGTATCAGACTTTATCGGAATAATATCAGACTTTATTCAAATATTATTTGATTTTATTTGAATAATATCAGATAATATTTTGGTGGAATCAGTAAAGAAAAAATTCTTTAGTGATTCTACGAAAATAAATACACTAATCGTTTTGGTGAATACACTAATCGTTTTGAGAGAGGGTAGAGGTAGGAAGGGAAGGGTAGGTAAGAAAGATTATTCTGGTTTTTGGAAGAAAGTGAAATTAACTTTGCCGTAATGGCGTTGCTCTACGAAAAACGGATTGTCAGTATAGGAATGTTCCTTAGGGTGTTCCAAAATAAAAAGACCACCAGGTACCAGAAAACTCTCTAAGACTAAGGGAGCAACTAAATCGAATTTCGGCATATCGTACGGAGGGTCTGCAAAGATAACATCAAATTTCATCTTGCTGCGACCCAAATAAGTAAAGACATCGCTACGGAGAGCGAAAAGGTTATTAACTTGGAATTTTTCTTTTGTTTGGTTGATAAAGTTGATACAACGAGGGTTGATATCCACACTTGTTATCTGTCGGATTCCACGAGAAACAAACTCAAAACTAATGTTGCCCGTCCCACAAAACAAGTCCAAAGCATTGCTGTTTTCAAAATCTACTCTATTTCTTAAGATGTTGAATAGACTTTCTTTGGCAAAATCAGTCGTTGGACGTACGGGCAGATTAGTCGGTGGATTTAGTCTTCTCCCTCTTAATGTACCAGAAACTATTCTCATTATTTTTCTATTGTTTAGAGATATACTTCAAACTTTGTAACCTATCGCCTTAATTATTAAGCAATAACAAAGAAATATTTCTGCAAATCAATACCCTCGAATGTAGCAGGAATAGTTACATTTGTGGTAGGATTGGCGTAAGATACGTTCTTGATATAATGTTTTAAGGCGGACAACTCTTGATCTGTGTAGACATCGCCAGTTATCAAGGTATTGACCTCGGCAGTATTGATATCAACCTCTTGTAAAGTATATAAAAGAAGGTATATCAAATCATCTACAACATTATATTTGAAAGAGTTGGAGAGAGTGAAGGCATCGCCTTTGAAGATTGCAAAATCTATTTCCTGTCCGTGCTTGTTTATCACAAGAGTGTTTTGCATAAGACTGCTAACATCGAAAGCGTATTCGGTAAGCAATTGAGAAGGGGAAATAAATTGAGCCTTTGGGATAGTAATCTTCATACCGCTATATTGCTGAATAGAGGTAGCAAAGATATTTACTGCATCTATTTGAGCACAAACATTAGATACAATAGTATCGTTTGGATAAATAGGGGCAACTACTTTCAAATATTCTCTATCTTTGGTATTGTCATAGAGTTTGTAAGGCACCCACGTATTTCTTTGAGTGGAGCATACGATACGAACTTTATTAAAGTTAAAGATATGAATATTTATGGAAGAAAAGCATGCTTTTAGGTTAGTCATAACCTGAGTCATACTTCCCGATAAGTCTACTTGAAACTCTCCGATTGCATTTAAACAAAATTTGTTGTCAACAATAGCGAAAATAAATCCATTTGCCGTTAAGCAAATGGATAAATTCGCTTCATTTGTTACTATTTGTGTGTCTATTTGTTTAAAAGATTCCAATTTAAACGTATTCATACACAATGTCTTTTTGAAATTTATTCAAAGTTACCGTCAGTAATAGGCTCTTGCATAGAACCAACTTTCCAACCAGCGAAACCAACAGAAGATTCTTCTTGTTCTACTTTCTTATTGAAGACAGTCTGTTCGTCCATTCCCTTAGTGTAAGTCTCGATAGGGGCTTTGGCTTCGAAAACAGCGACTTGGATACCACTTTTACTCAATGTACCAGCTTCCATTTGGAATACTTGACCATCAGAATAAGGGATATACTTCAAATCTTTGATTTTGTCTTTTGGAGTAATCAATTTGCCTTCGGCAGTTAATTTCTCTAATGGATTTACTTTGACAGTGTCTCTTCTTAATAAGCCTTTCTGGATTGCTTCAGACTCGGTCATATTATCAGGAACGGTACCATACTTTTGAACTAACAAAGCCTTGCCATTGAAAGCGAAATCAATCAAAGAATCAATGTTGTTGCAATAAGTATTATTAGTATTCTTGTACTGCTCTTGTAGAGTACGGATGTCTTTTAACTTATTGATAACCTCAGTAGAACGTTTGTTGTATTCTTCATCGAATTTTACTGGCTCTACTATACTACGAACTAGCAGGATTGCTAAAACAGCTATGATAACTACACCTACTGTTAAAAGGATTGCTTTTGTTGCTTTTTTATTCATTGCAGTAATCAATTTTTACTATTAAAACTCTTTTTTCTTCTTTAATTTTGTTTTGCAAATTTAAGGTATTTCAACGAAAGTACAATAAATTATGCGAAATTTTTTTTAATATTTTGTTCTACGTGTTGAATAAGTATATTTATATCAGGATTTTGGGACAATTCTTGGGCAACTCTTTCTGCACAATATACACTTCGATGTTGTCCGCCCGTACAACCAAAATATACGCTTAGGTTGGCAAAATTTCTTTGATGATATACCCTAATCGACTGATTAATTATTTTTAGTACATTATCAATAAAAAATTTCACATCGCCAAATTGATCCAAATAGTTCTTAACCTCTGGATCTAATCCGGTTAGTTGTTTATAGCTTTCTACTCTTGCTGGGTTTGGCAAGGCACGACAGTCGAATACAAAGCCACCACCATTGCCCGATAAGTCATGTGGATAACCTTTGCGGTAAGAAAAACTCTTTATATTTATTGTTAGTTTGGTACCATTAGCAAGAGAGAGGATCTTTTGATTGGTTAGGATTTGAGAAAAACAACTCATAAGGTGTTCAAGAGGAAGATCAAGACTAATATTCTGCATTAGGAATTGAAGGTTCTTTAAGGCAAAAGGAATACTTCTAACAAAAGTCCGCTTTTTCTCGTAGATACCTCTAAAACCATACGCACCAAGATTTTGAATAATACGCATATAGACGTAAGCATAGAAGTATTTTTTGCTTTTTGTGGTGTCTATTTGAGTGTATTTAACAATATTCTCAAAGTATATGTTAAGGAGTTTTTCTCTTGTATCGTTATCGAAATCTGTTTTGGAGTTGAAAAGGAAAGAAGCCAAATCATAGTATAGACTTCCCTGACGACCTCCCTGAAAGTCGATGAAATATACTTCGTTGTTGTATATCATCATATTGCGAGGGATAAAATCTCGATAAACAAAGTAATCGTTCTCGCAAGATAGGAGATAGTCTATCAAGGTATTGAAATCCTTTTCGAGTAATTGCTCATCGAATTGGAGATCAAAGAATTTGAGAAAATAATATTTGAAATAATTACAATCCCACATCATACTTTGTTTGTCGAACTTCTTAGTAGGGTAGGCAAGTGAGAAATCGAAATTAGGAATTGTCTGCATTCTTGCCAAAGCACTCATTACTTGTTCGTAATAAGGCAAAGTATCCTCGAAGGTATTGTTTTTAAGGTAGTCGAACAAAGTAATATCGCCCAAATCTTGCTGTAGATATACGTTATTCTCCAAGTCCTCGGCATAGATTTGCGGGACGTTGATATTATTACTTTTTAGTTGTTTGGCAAATGAGATAAAGGCTTTGTTTTCGCTAATATTCTCACTATAAGTACCTACACAATGGTGATTTTGTGAGATTAGACGGAAATATTTCCTATTGCTACCCGTTGCTGCTACGTTCTCTGTTTTCTCTACTTTCTCATTAAAAGTCTTTTCAAACAGATTTTCCAATGCTTCAATCATAATGTTTCTTAGTTTTTTGTTGTTATGAAAATTCCTTATTTATTCTCTAATATCTTTTGTGCTATTAGTAGATCCGAAGGGTAAGTTATCTTAATATTGTCTCTATTGCCTTCGATAATGTTTATTTCTTTACCAAAAGATTCTAATACAGAGGCATCGTCTGTGAATTTCTCCTGATATTCTTGTTTGTATGCGAGTTTGATTGTGGAGGTTAGGAAGGTCTGTGGAGTTTGTATAAGAAAGACTTCTTGTCTATTTACTGCGTGATTATTATTTCTTGACCCCATACGTATACTATCCGTAGCAGTTACAGCACAGATAGCATTACCATATTGAGAGGCTACAAGAAAACTATTCACGAAGGCTTCCTTGCTAACAAAAGGTCTAACGCCATCATGTATAGCGACCAAAGAATCAGTATCCTCTATACTATCCAAAGCATTCCTAACAGAAAGAAATCTTGTCTTTCCGCCAAAAACTACTTTAAAGGGGATGTTTAGAGAATATTGCTCTTTAAGGGTATTGAATAGTTGTTCGTGTTTGCTATTTATGACAACTATTATATTATATGTATTATCAAACTCCCATATTCTCTCTATGGTATGAAAAACTATTGGTTTATCATCTACAAGCAAGTATTGTTTTGGCATACTTGCTTGCATTCTTGTGCCATTACCACAAGCGAGGATGATAACATATTTTTTCATTATAAGAGTATAGTGTATGGGATTAAATAATCAACATAGCATCGCCGTAGGTTAGGAATTTGTAACCTTCTTTTAGAGCCTCTTGATAAGCATGCATTATTAGTTTGTATCCACCGAATGCACAACTCATAATCAACATTGGAGACAATGGACGATTGAATTGACAAATCATAGCATCGGCAACTTGGAAATTATATTCTGGGAATATAAATTTACTAGTCCAACCATTGAAAGATTTAACCTTGCCACCGATAGTAGCAGCCGTCTCTAAGGCTTTAGTAACAGTCGTACCAACGGCACAAATCCTATGTTTGTTTGTTTTGGTAGAGTTGATTTTCTCTGCAACCTCTTCGGTGATAATCATTTGTTCGCTATCGTTCTTATGCTTTGTTAGGTCCTCTACTTCTATTGGGCGGAAATTGCCTAAACCAGAATGTAGGGTTAGAAACTCTGCACCGATACCTTTTATCTCCATTCTTTTTAGTAGTTCTCTTGAGAAATGGAATCCTGTTGCAGGGGCAACAACCGCACCTTCGTGTTTGGCGAATATTGTTTGGTATCTTTTTTCGTCATCGTCTGCCAGTTCACGGAATTGTAAGATATCATTAGGTAGAGGAGTGTCTCCAAGAGATTTCAATACCTTGTGAAAATCTTCATTACTGCCATCAAAAAGGAATCTTAATGTACGTCCACGAGAAGTAGTGTTGTCGATAACTTCGGCAACTAATTCATTGTTTTCTCCAAAATATAGTTTGTTACCTATTCTTATCTTACGAGCAGGTTCTACTAAGATATCCCAAAGTCTTGTGTTTGGATTTATTTCTCTTAACAAGAAGACTTCTATACGAGCATTTGTCTTT
This sequence comes from Erysipelotrichaceae bacterium, assembly GCA_963588535.1. GTDB lineage: Bacteria > Bacteroidota > Bacteroidia > Bacteroidales > P3 > Scybalousia_A. Next base: position 9,369 of record CAVAII010000147.1, read on the forward strand.
TCTTTGGTTCCTACTAGTTTGGCAGGGAATACTTTGGTGTCGTTGAAAACAAACAAATCACCCTCGTCGAAGTAATTTATAATATCTTTGAAAGTTTTGTGTTCAATACTGCCGTCTTTTCTATTAACGACCATTAATCTGCATTCGTCTCTTTGTTTTGAGGGGTATAGTGCAATACTATCCTTTGGTAAATTGTATTTGAATTGTGATAATTTCATAAATGACTGCTTTTAAAAGTACACAACGAAAAAATTTATCTACTTATTATAAAATAATCAACGAAAAAATTTGTTTTGTATTGTAAGAAAGATAAAAGAATTGTTAAGAGTATCGAAAAAAATATTATTTTTGCAAGCGAAAATAGTGTGTATATGGATATTTATGTTGAAAAATTTGGCGGTGCAAGTGTAAATAGTGCCGAGGCGATACTAAACGTTGAACACATTCTAAGAATGGAGAAAAGAAAACGTGTAATTGTCATATCCGCTATGGGTAAGACGACTAACAAATTAGAGAATTTGGTCGGTAAGTGGTTTACAGAAAAAGTTTTCTTTCAATCGCAGTATGATGAGTTAAAAGATTACCATTTGGATATTATCAACAAATTGTTTGAGAATAGAAACGAAATATTGGATAAGAAAGATAATCTTATCAATATCGTAGAAGATATCTTTGAGGAGATGAAAAACAAACTCTATATTACTCCAACAACGGATTATAACTTTCTTTATGATAGTATTGTATCGTATGGAGAGAGGCTTTCGACTACAATAATTTCGTATTATTTGAATGTAGTAGGTTTGAGTAATAAATTAGTCTATTCTTACACTATTATAAAGACAGACAATAACTACAGAGACGCTAATGTTAATTGGACACAGACTCAACAACAGATAGAGGATAGAGTATTGCCGATGTTAGAAGAGTATGATTTAGTAATAACTCAAGGTTTTGTCGGCGGAACCAAAGAGAATCTTACTACTACCTTAGGTAGAGAGGGTTCGGATTATTCGGCAGCCATATTAGCACATTGTCTTCTTGCAACAAGTATGACAGTGTGGAAAGACGTGCCAGGACTATTGAACGCAGACCCAAAACGTGTAGAAAAAACTGTTAAGATACTTTCTATGCCGTACACAGAAGCGGTAGAATTGAGTTATTATGGTGCTTCGATTATACACCCAAAGACAATAAAACCATTAGAGAACAAAAAAATCCCATTACATATCAAATCCTTTGTCCAACCTCAAGAAAAAGGGACTTTGATTTGTGATACTCCGAGCGTTAATCCAATAGTTCCGAATTATATATTTAAAGACAATCAACTATTACTATCTATCGTTCCGAGAGATTTATCTTTTGCGAGCGAAAAGATACTTTCTGAGATTTTCTTAATACTTTCCAAACACAAAGTTAGAGTAAATATGATGCAAAACTCTGCAATAAGTTTCTCGGTATGTTTTGATGAGAACAAAAATATACTACCTGCTTTGTTGAGTGATTTGGAAAAAGAATTTTTTGTTCGTTATAACGAGGGATTGCAACTTGTTACTATCCGTCATTATACTGTTGGATCAATAGATAAAGTAATTACCAGACGTAAGATACTTATTGAGCAAAAGAGTAGAATAACGGCTCAATATTTATTAGATAAAGACATTAACCCTTCAAATAATTGAAAAAAATATTGTTAATTGACAATTGTTTTGTATTTTTGCAAAATCGTTTGATTTAACGAAATAACTATTATGGCTAATAATAAACAACAAAATAAACGAAGTCTTTTGACGGCTAAGTTTTCTACTATACTAAGTATAGCACTTGTACTTTTTATAGTTGCAGGTATGGTATTAATATCTTTTCATTTGTGGGATATTTCTTCACAAATCAAAGAAGAAGTGTCTTTTACGGTGTATATGAGCGATGATGCGACAGACCAAGACAGCAAAGACTTAACCAAAGAGTTAACTACTAATTCTTTGGTAAAAAGTGCTAACTATGTATCCAAAGAAGATGCTGCTCAGATGATGGATAAAGTAATGGGACAGGGACATTTGGACGCCTTAGACGGATTTAATCCTTATCAAGCCTCAATACAAGTCAACCTAAAGGCAGAGAATTTTACTATTCAGCAAATAAAATCTTTTATTGCTACATTAGAGGCAAAAAGTATGGTAGATTCTGTGGATTATAGGGACGATATTATCAACGATATCAATACTATCTATCGTAATGCGAGTGCTTTCTTTGTTATTATCTTAATAGCACTGCTTATTATCTCAATGACGCTAATCAATCACACTATTAATCTAACTGTTCGCACCAAAAAATTACTTATTCGTAGCATGCAATTAGTTGGAGCAAAGGCTTCATTTATTAGACGTCCATTCTTGATAAAAGGATTATGGTTAGGACTAATAGGAGGAGTGCTGGCAGATATCTTTACATTGATACTAATGCTATGGGTAAGCACATCTTTGGACGGATTCGATTTCTCGGTTTATTATTCTTTCTACATAATGGTAGCAGTCGGGATAATAGTATTAGGAGTGGTGCTTACGCTATTGTTCTCCTACATAGCAGTGATAAGAAATATGAATTTAAAAAATTATAAACTATACAATTAACATGAATATCAAGACAAAAAATTCTAAACCGCAATTTCAATTTGCCTTTACTAAAGAGAATTATATTTGGATGATAATTGGTATTGTTCTTTTGGCAATTGGTTATATTTTGTTAGTAGGTGGAGGAAGCAAAGACCCTGATTATTTCAATTATGCCTTATTTAACGCAAGAAGATTAGTCGTAGCACCTATCTTTATTATATTAGGATTGTGCGTTGAGGTGTATGCAATAATGAAAAAAGGCAAACAACCAGACCAACAGCAAGATAAGACAGACAAATAATAGCAATCTTTCTAAGGACGATTGATATTGTTTGAATAATATTTGATTCTATCAAAATAATATTTGATTTTATCAGAATAATATCTAATTTTATCAGAATAATATTTGATTTTATTTGGATAATATCTAACTTTATTTGAACAATATTTGATATTAGGAAAATAAAAAAACAATTCATTTTTGTATTGTTTAACAAGGTTTGGATTTTTGATTATAGTAGAAAAGTAATATTTCTACGGACAAAGAAAAGAATAGAATATAAATCAGAAAAAACATAATAACAGAATATGAATACTATACAAGCAATAATAATTGCAATAGTTGAGGGTTTAACAGAGTTTCTCCCTGTCTCTTCTACAGGACACATGATCTTGGCACAAGGAGTAATGGGAGTAAAGAGTGATGACTTTGTTAAGGCATTTACTATAATTATACAATTTGCTGCAATACTTTCGGTTGTATGTATCTATTGGAAAAGATTTTTTAGACTTAATCACGAACCTTTAGCAGAGAACGCAACCAAAATACAAAAGTTCTTGCACAAGTGGGACTTCTACTGGAAATTAGTAGTTGCCTTTATCCCTGCTGCCGTTATTGGTTTCTTGGGTAAAGCAAGTGGAGTGATAGATAAGTTTTTGGAGAGTGTACCTGTGGTTGCTATTATGTTAGTTGTGGGAGGTATCTTTATGTTGTTTTGCGATAAGATCTTTAACAAAGGCTCCGAAAAAACTATCCTAACAGAAAAGAAAGCCTTTCGTATAGGCTTGTTTCAATGTATAGCAATGATACCAGGAGTTTCAAGAAGTATGGCAACTATAGTTGGAGGTATGGCACAGAAACTAACTCGTAAGGCAGCCGCTGAGTTCTCTTTCTTCTTAGCAGTACCAACTATGGCAGCCGCAACAGGATTGGATCTACTAGAGTTAATCTTTAAGGAAGATTCTTCTTGGGCTACGTCTCACAATATATTTATCCTTATAGTAGGTTGTGTAGTTGCTTTTATTGTTGCAGTTTTAGCCATAAAAGGATTTGTATCTTTTCTAACAAAATATGGTTTCAAACTCTTTGGGTATTATCGTATAATAGTAGGGGGAGTAATAATCATATTGTTGTTATGTGGCGTTAATTTATCTATTGTAGACTAATCGAAAATGATAATAGATCTAAAAGAAGGTTGTTATTTTCTTGTTGACAAACCATATACTTGGACATCGTTTCAAGTAGTCAAAAAACTAAAAGTAGCAATTCAAAAACTAACCTTAGAGAAACGTTTCAAAATCGGTCATGCTGGTACCTTAGATCCTTTGGCTACGGGTATGTTGATAGTTTGTTTGGGCAAATGGACTAAGAAAATAGAGACTTTTCAACAAATGGACAAAGTCTATACAGGTAGTTTCTTTATCGGAGCCACAACTCAAAGTTTTGATATGGAACACGAAGTAGATGCTACCTATCCTACATCTCATATTACAGAAGAATTGTTGCACCAAACAGCACAATCTTTTGTTGGACAGATACAACAAACTCCTCCTGTGTATTCTGCTGTTAAGATAGGGGGCAAACGTCTGTTTTCTTACGCAAGAGAGATTAAGAATAATCCTAATAAAGGTCTTGACGATAGTACACGAACAGAAGAAGAGGGTATTTCGCAACTCGAGAAAACAATTCAACCTCGTACAGTTAATATCTATGACTTCCAAATAACCAAAATAGAATTTCCGCAGGTATATTTTCGTATCAAATGCTCCAAAGGAACATATATTCGCTCATTGGCAAGAGATTTTGGTCAGAGATTAAATTCGGGAGCCTACCTATCGTCTTTGCGAAGAGAGAGTATAGGCGAATATAATGTAAAAGACGCTCTATCGCCTGAGAAATGGCAAGAGGAGATAATGAAGACGGAATACAAAAAAGAATTATAAAGAGAATAAATATATAAAGAAACAGAAAAAATAAACACATCAATACGATGAAATTCAAAGAATTTTATAACAAGAAAGCAGTTAGAATCATAAGAAAAGTACTCATTTACGGATTTGCTTTGTTTGGCGTTGGAGTATTTGGAGCCTGGGCAATATATGAGTTAGGTCTTACCAACAATGGAGGTTTGGTAGATAAGAACAATCGTTATTTGGCGACAGTTAGTGATAATACTACCATTAATAAGAACGATACGACCGAGAGATTTGTTACTCAAAACTATTTAAAGTTACTTACTTTGGGCAAACTCTATCCTCATAACGCCAAATTGATAATCGAGGGTTTGAGAAACTCCAAAAATGATGTCCAAATAGCACAAATGTTGGCTGCTTGCGAAATGTACTTACAGAATGACGACAAATACCACAACCTTTTGAAACAAGGACAAGGCGTTTATGGCACTGCATCTGTTGCGGACAATAAACACAATGTTATTGAGTGGATGAACGAACCTGAATGGGAGGCTTTGAAAGAGAGTATCAAAAAAGATAGTGCTGCTATCAACAAAGCCGCTAAGATTACCGGAGTAGAACCTCGTATGATAGTAGGTTGTTTGGTTGGAGAGCAGATACGTTTGTTCAATTCCAAGAGAGAGATATTCAAAAGATATTTAGGTCCTGTTAAAGTCCTAAGTGTTCAGAGTCAATTTTCTTTTGGTGTTAATGGTATTAAGGATTTTACGGCTCGTATGGTAGAAGATCATCTCAAAGACAAGACCTCTCCTTTCTATATGGGTGCTAAATACGAGCATATATTGGATTACGATGGTTATGTTAATGACTCTATTCGTATCAAAAGATTAGTAGATTATAGAGACCATACCTATTCTTATATATACACAGGTTGTATTATTCACCAGACTCGCAATCAGTGGAAAAAGGCAGGTTATGATATTAGTAACCGTCCTGATATTCTTTTCACCTTGTTTAATGTCGGTTTTGCCGCTTCTAAGCCAAGCGATAACCCACAATGTGGCGGTTCTCACATAAAAGTAGGAGAGAAGATCTATACTTTTGGAGTTATTGGCTTTGATTTCTATTACTCAGGTGAGTTGGCAGATGTATTTCCTTACTGGGAAAATAGATTTGTAGACTAATAAAACGACAGAAATGAAAAGACTAACTCTTATAATTGCAACTCTTTTGTGTGTAACGATTGATTCGTCTGCCAAAGATAGTAGTATTTTGAATAATTGCTCTACTCCTTTGTGTATTCCTGCAGATCCTCGTCCTCGAACTATTACTCAGCCTAATGGTAAGAAACTTACTTTCTATATTAAGGGAGATGAGCGTATTAGTTGGGCAGAAACTTTGGACGGTTATACACTGCTTAACGGCGATAGTAATGTTTTGGAATACGCTTGCATAGATGAGAATCTTAATCTTATTGCTTCTGGAATTATGGCGTGTAATGAGGACGAACGAGATGAGTGGGAAAAAGAATTTCTTAAGGACTTACCGAAAAATCTTTTCTTTTCCAAACAGCAAACAGACGCAGCATTCCAACGATTCTCTACTCCTGTGCAGTCTAATAACCAAAGCAAAGAATAACTTATTAGATTAGTAGACGGAGGTTGCATAAAAGCAAAGAGATATTAGAGAATTAGACAGAACAATAACACAAAACAACAATACGAAATGAAAAAGATAATTGTAATTGCGTTAAACTTGATGTTATGTTTGCAATTATTAGCACAAAAGCAAACAATAACATGGCAAGATACTCAAAGAGAGTACATAATTCACGTTCCATCTTCATGGGATAGCACATCGCCACGACCAATGATGTATGTCTTGCACGGATTAGGCGTAGATATTTCACAATTAGACGCAGAACTTAACCCAAGTTTCTATTCTAATCTTTCGGGTTGGATAATTGTCTTGCCACAAGCACTAAATGCGAGCGTAGATGCATTAGGGCAACACGTAGATATAGGTACTATGTGGAACGCTGGACTAGCCTTCGAGGTATTTAATCAAACCTTTGCACCAAATAGCGAAGTAGATGACGAAGGTTTCCTTTTAGCTCTAATGGATAGTATTAATCTTCAATACCCTATTGACTATGATAGCATCTATATAGTAGGTGGGTCTATGGGTGGTTTTATGACCAACGTAATGGGTATAAAACATAGCGATAAATTAGCAGGTATTGCTCCAATTAGTGGACCTATTCCAAATAATGTAGTGGATTCTTTGGCAAACACTCATTTGGACGTACTATATTTTCACGGAACTAATGACGCAGTAATAAGTTATGAGGATGGTTCTACCGATGCTATCCCTTATATCGGTAATGTGTCTCTTGGTTTGGGTGCCGAGCAGACTATTAGTTGGTGGGTGAAGGCTAATGCTTGCGATAGTGTTCCTGTTGTAGATAGTTTGGAGGATAGATGCGAAGATGGTTTGAATTTTGTTCGCTACAAGTATACTAATAATGAAGATTCTACTAAGGTTCAGTTTATTAAAGCCATTGGTGGCGAACATACTTGGTATATGGGGGCAAATATTTTTGATATAGACTATACTCTTGAGATCTATAACTTCTTTGCTGGCAAGAATATCCCATATCCTAATGTTTCGAGCATAAATAATACAGAGGACTATAGTTTTGCTTTCTATCCTAACCCTACAAAAGATAATATTACATTATCTGTTAAAGAGGATTGCAATATGTGGATAGTTAATACCTTTGGTCAAAAACTTAAATATAGACAACTTCACAAAGGTAATACAAAAGTAGATGTTTCTGATTTAAGAAGTGGTTATTATATCGTTGTATTCGAAAGTAACAACAATACAACTACTCAGAAATTAATCATTAAATAAGACACACACTCTATTTAGACTATAAAATAAAGTACTCTGCTTGATAATAAAGCAGAGTACTTTTTTGTTTTTTAATATTGTCGTCTTTTGTAGTGTTCTTGTTATGATAGTATGTATAGTTGAGGTAACGATGTTGTTATTTATTCCTATTATTACCAATAATAACTTCGGTAGCACCCACTCCGTACTTTTGCATTGAGGCAGGAAAATAATGAATAAACGAATACTTGCCCAATTCTTCCTCAATATTGTGTTTAAGTACGCCTTGACCGACACCATGTATAAAGATAATCTTATCCAAATTCATCTCAATGGCCTTATCTAAGCATTTGCGAAAATAATTCATCTGTATATTCAACATCTCTGCGTTAGATAATTCCTTAACACTATCTACTAATTCCTCTATATGCAAATCTACTTCGGCCTCACGTTTGCTTGTTAGGTGCTTATCAAAGAAAGAAGTCGGCTTGGTAGGCTTTACCTCTACAACTACTTTATCGGCTTTCATCTCTTGAAGTTTCTTTGCCTCTTGTTCTCTTTGTGAT